>VGWG01000030.1 GCA_016873675.1 Lentisphaerota bacterium
GGCCGGCGACCTGCGCTTCATCATTGGCGCGGTCAAAACGAACTCCGACTTGGAGCGACTCGCGGACGAGGCGGTGAACATCGTACAGAAGGCCGAACACCTGCTGAAGATGCCGCAACTCAAGCCATTCGAGATCATTCCCGATATGGCGGCGATCGCCCGAGGCATGGTGCGCGACAGCCTGCGCGCCTTCGTGAATCAGAACGTGGAGCTGGCCCGTGAAGTTCTTTTGCGGGATGACCGGCTGGACAGCCTCAAGGAAAAAGTGGCCGAGGTGATGAGCGTCTGCATGACTCAAGACCCGTCTTCCATCTCGCGAGCTCTTGACCTGTTGCTGATCTCGCGCTATCTCGAACGCATCGGCGATCACGCCACGAACATCGCCGAGATCACGATTTTCGTCGTGGACGGGCTGGATATCCGGCACCACGCCGACCAGAAGCGCCTGGTGCGCCGCCCGTGACGCAGGGCAGACGCAGTTTTAGTAATCAGCGCTAACCATCGCTAACCGATTGCACACTGAGGGTTAATTCTTGAAGGAGAAGCCAGGCTTCCCGCCGGCCACATGTGCCTTGGGGTACGTTCAGTGCGCCAACAATAACGCCTCGGAAGGCATTCCCTTATTGATTGAAGCGGTTCGCGCCGATGCCGGCCAGAGCACAGTCACGTCAGAGTCCTTGTACTATCTGGGGGAGGCCTACCTGAATACGGGTCGGGAGGCCGAAGCTCTTGACTGTCTGGCCACAGGGTTATTGGTCGACAAGGACCATGAGATGACGATTCACCTGATTACTCCGTTGATGAAGAAACACGGCATTGCCTACCGGGACGGCGTCGAGATCGCTCCGCCGGACGTCAACATCCTCGATTCAGCATCTTTGAAACTGAATTGGCCACCACACTGGAAGACCGAGAAGCCTCTTTCGGCGGAAGAACTGTTCGCGGTTGTGGCTCAGCGAACCGCCTCCATTAAGACCGATTCCGGCTACGGATCAGGCGTCTTCATTACAGACGACGGGTATCTTCTAACCAACCAACATGTAGTCCAAGGCCCCAGCAGTTCGATCGATGTCACCCTGTTTGCGGTCAAGAACGGGAAGGTTGAAAAGGCCGGCGTAAGCACCGCCAGTATTGTCTATGTCGAGCATGAGAACGATATCGCCCTTCTTAAGGTCAACAAGCCGCAAGCGGGACAGAAGGGACTTTCCATCAGCAAGGATGCACCTTCCACCGGAATGAAAGTGTTCGCCATTGGTTCTCCCGGAATGGGTGAACGCGTCCTGGATCAGTCTCTTACCGAAGGCATAATCAGTTCCAACCAGCGCGTCATTGAAGGACAATCATGGTTGCAGCACAGCGCGGCAATCAATCCCGGCAATTCCGGCGGTCCGTTGGTGTCCCAGCACGGCGAGATCGTTGGCCTTGTTACCATGAAAGCCAGAATGGAGAACGTCGGGTTTGCCATTCCCGCCGCACGTCTCCGTCAGATCCTCAATCAGCGCTGAATGGCGTTTTACTTTGGCACTGTGTTCGACCGGGCTGCTGACGTGAATCGTGTTGCTGGCGGGGCCATTTATAAGGCGTTTATACCAGACATCGGCGAAGCCGTCGCCTCCCCCGTGCTTGGCTGCGCCCTTCTCAAAGCAGAAAACGGAAAGCTGAAAGTGACCCATTACGCCTCTTGCAAAAAAACCTTGGAAGGTGGGGGCGGCGAGGTGCTATCATGGTAGACGTGAATGGCGAAACGAAACTGATGAGAATCGGCGTGCTGGGGTCGGGCTCGGGAAGCAACATGCAGGCGATCCTCGACGCCGTGAAGGCGGGAACGCTTGACGCCCGGGTCGTGTGCGTGATCGCCGACGTGCCGGACGCGGGCATCTTGGAGCGGGGCCGGCGGCACGGCATTCCGTCCTATTACATCGATCCCGCGCCCTACAAGACCAAGCTCGAAGGCGCCGCCGAGGCTCGCTGCATCGAGGTGTTGCGCGGGCAGGGCGTCGACACGGTCGTTCTGGCGGGCTTCATGCGGATTGTCAAGCGCGGCCTGTTGCAGGCGTTCGGCGGCCGCGTGTTGAACATCCATCCCGCGCTGCTCCCCGCTTTTCCGGGCCTCAGGGCCTGGGAGCAAGCGCTGGCCCACGGCGTCACCGTCACGGGATGCACCGTTCATTTTGTGGACGAGGGGACCGACACCGGCCCGATCATCGTCCAGCGCGCCGTGCCGGTGCAGCCGGGCGACACTGCGGCGACGTTGCACGCCCGCATCCAGACGGCCGAGCACGAGGCCTACCCCGAAGCCCTTCGGCTTCTCGCCTCCGGCCGGCTGCGGATTTCGGGTCGCGCCGTGACCGTCGCCCACTGACAGAAGATCAGCTATTCTAATTATGGTCGTCGATATCGGGATCCAAATCGAAATCGGGATCGACGGGAAAGAGGGGAATTCGATCCCGATACCGATAGCGATTTCGATTTCGACTGGCCGGATGCGATCCAAATTAGAAGTGCTGGACAGAAGATAGCTTTGACTTGCCGTCCGGGGCGGATGCGGTTACAGTATCGATTGGTTTATCCCTGCACGCGGTTACGCAAGCCGAGGACTTTTATGACGAAAGACGATGCTTCCGACCTGTCTTTGAAACGCGGTTCATTTTTTCGCCGGATCGACTGGGCAGCATTCTGGACGGCGACGATACTCTCCTTTGCCGTTTTCTTCTTCACGCTGGGGCCTTCGGTGACGCTGGAGGACTCGGGCGAACTGGCCGTGGCGGGCGATTATCTCGGCGTGCCCCATCCGCCGGGGTATCCGATCTGGACGATGTGCGCGTTTGTCTTCGCCCGCGCGTTCGAGTGGGTGACGTTTCGCGGCCAGCCGACCCCGGCGTGGAGCATCGCGATGGCCTCGGCATTCTTCGGCGCGCTGGCAACGGGGCTGACGGCGATGCTGATCACGCGTTCCGCATCGGACATTCTCAAGGATTCCCATCAGGACCTCCATGCCGCCACGGGGCGGCGCGAGGGGTGGTTCTGCTGGGCGGGTGGCGTCTCGGCGAGCCTGATCTTCGCCTTCAGCCCGGTGATGTGGTCGCAATCGACGATCGTCGAGGTGTACACCCTCAACGCCTTTTTTCTGATGCTGATTTTTCTCCTGACCTATCGATGGATGCGACGTCCGTCCGACACGGTCTTGTGGCTGACGGCGTTTGTCTTCGGTCTTGGATTGACCAACTATCAGGTGTTGCTTCTGGCCGCCGTTCCGCTGGCGATCGTGATCATCCTGCGCGATGTGGCGCTGTTCCGAGATTTCCTCATGGTGGGCCTTCCGGTGATGCTGACGGCGCATGTGCTGAAACTCGGCGCGATGATGCCCACGCCGGGGTTTTCCAAGCTCGAACCCTTTGTCGGCGCGAAGGTCGTGGCGCCTTCTGGAGCGCTGATCATCGCGGGGCTGGCGGTGGTGCTGGCGGGGTTTGCCGCGGCGCTGGTGATGCGCCGGCGGGAACCCGCAAACGAGCGGGCGCGCAACCGGCGGAACGCCGTGCCCGCCGTGCTATTCGGGATGGGGCTGTTGCTGCTCGTGATCGCAGGCATGGTCACCCATCCCCTGAACGTGCCGGGGGAGTTTGCGCCTCGCCTCGATCCGATGCGTTACTTGTGGATCGGCATTTTGGCGATTGGCGTGGTGACCGGTTCGGCATTGGCCGGGTTTGCCAAACGCGACCGATGGTCTGACCCCTGGGTCAGCGTGCCGCTGGCCGTGGCCATCGGTCTGCTGCTGGTCCTGATTCTGACGGTTGCCAATGTGCCCGCCGCGCGCCCGCTGCCGGCCGCGCCGGGGCAGCCGGTATTTTCATGGACCCTGCCGACGCTGGTTTTTCTGGGGGGCTGCGGCCTCTTGTTCCTGTTGGGGTCTTCCATACCTCAGGGGGTCTTTTACGCTCTGGCCGTGTTGGGGGTTCAGACGGCGCTCTTCGTCCTCGTTCGCAAGGGGGCGTTGCTCGGGCTCACCCACCCGACGACATGGTGGTTCCAGGTCCCGGTGTGGTGGAACTTCGG
This sequence comes from Lentisphaerota bacterium, assembly GCA_016873675.1. Lineage (NCBI taxonomy): Bacteria > Pseudomonadati > Lentisphaerota > Lentisphaerota bacterium. The sequence continues at coordinate 4,054 of VGWG01000030.1, forward strand.
CGTGCTGGCGCTGGCTTGGCTCCTGTTGCCGCACGGCAGGCTTGTGTCGCTTTCCCTCTTTTTTGCCCAATTGGGCGTCTCGTTTTACGTCTATATGCCGATCGTCTCGGATCTGCGCAACCCGCCGATGAACTGGGGTTATCCGCGCACGTGGGAGGGTTTCAAGCACGCAATTACCCGTGGCCAATACGAGAAGATCGTCCCGTCGGCCGCCAAGCTTCTGCCGCAGTTGGGGTCGTATTTCACCGACTTGCGGGTGCAGTTCACGCTGCTGCTCGCGCCGTTGGGATTTCTGCCTTTTGCGGCCTGGCAGATGCGCGGCCCGGCATGGGGACGCAAACGGGGGTGGATCGTCTGCCTGGCGGCGCTGTCCGGTGCAGCGCTGATCTGGTTCATCAGTCTGCAGGCATGGACGCCGCAGATGGTGACCCTTTCGCAGCTGCCGGGGCTGACGGCTGTAACCCTTCCGCTCGGCGCCATCCTGCGGGGTGTGGCCGTTGCCGGGCTGATTCTATCCATCATGGGCGCGCTTGCGGCGGGGATGAAGGTGCTGCACGCGGCGATCGGACTGTTTGTGTGCTCCCTGCCGTTTGTGATTCTGGCGGGTGTTCCTCAGATCGAGCGGATCTTCGACATCACCCGCTTTGACAAGCTGTTGCTGGCCGGCGTGCTCTTGATTGCGGCGTCTGGCGGCCTTATCCTGATGCTCACGCAGTTGGATGAGCGGGTGACGAATATTGTGCATTCGGGGAACCGATCGGAGAAGCAAACCTTGGGCGTGCTCGGCGGCCTGACGCTGCTCGGGTTGTGGTTTGGCCAGATCAGTCTGTTGTCCGGAAATGACTCGAACCCGCTGCTGGCTGGCCTTCGCAGCGGCCTGAATGTAATACTGGCTGTTGCGGTTGTGGCTGTGTTGATCTGGGGACGGCGCGTCCTGGCCCGCCGGGGGGGGTTGCGTTGCGCGATGGGCGAAGTGACTCAGCAGTGGCTCATTGCGACCGTGGCCGCGTTTTTGATGATGAGCGTGCTGTTGATCGTGCTGGCCAATCCGAAGGGGGATCTCCAGGACGCCTTCATCCAGAAGGTGAAGTTCATCTCGTCGCACGGCCTGTTCGCCATCTGGATCGGTTACGGCCTGGTGTTCGGTCTGGCGGCCTTCGACGCGCTGCTGTCCTCCGTCTTGGGGCGGAACCGTGCGTCGAACCTCTCCGCCCCGACGCTGAATCCCGGCGGCCGGTTCTTATCACAGGTGATTCTCGCGGCTGCGGTAGCCGTCACGCTGGCGCTGGCGGCTATTCCGGTTTACCGCAATTACACCGATGATCGGCTGGTCTTCGAATTCGGCGGCTCGGAGCAAAACGCCAATGACTATGGCTGGCAGTTCGGCAACTACCAGTTGCGCGGCGCGGCGGCGATCACCGAGGAACTGGAGGCGACCGAAGAGCCGCTGCCCAACCCGCTCTTTCCCCCCGCGATGGAGCCGAACGCGGTCTTCTTCGGCGGCACCGATCCCGGGCGGTTTGTTCCAACCTACATGATCTACTCGGCGCGGGTGCGGCCCGACGTCTTCCTGATCACCCAGAACGCGCTGGCCGACAACACCTACATGGCCACGATGCGCGCGCTGTATGCCGATCAGATCTGGATGCCGACGACGGATGACAGCGCGCAGTCGTTCAGAATCTATGTGGATGAGGTCAACGCGGGCAAGCGGCCCCGCAATGCTGAGCTGGTGGTGGAGAACGGCCGCGTGCAGGTGAGCGGCGCGCTGGGCGTGATGGAGATCAACGGCATCCTATGCGAGATGATCTGGCGCAACAACAACTTCCGCCATGCGTTCTACGTCGAGGAGAGCTATCCCATCCAGTGGATGTATCCGTACTTCACGCCGCACGGTCTGATCATGAAGCTCAACAACGCGCCGGGGCCGCTGTCCGCAGATGTCGTCACCGCCGATCTGGACTTCTGGGACTGGTATTGGCGCCGTCTCACCCGCGATGATCGGTTCCGCCGCGACGTGGTGGCCCAGAAATCGTTCTCCAAGTTGCGCGGATCGATCGGCGGACTATACGGGGCGCATGGCCGGACACGCGAGGCCGAGATCGCGCTTCAGGAGGCGCGCATCCTCTATCCGCCCAGCCCGGAGGCAAACTTCAAACTGGCGCAAGATGTTCTGCTGCGGCAGGGGCGCACGGCGGATGCGCTGGACGTGATCGGCACGTTGGTTCGGCTCGATCCCAACAACGCCTCGGCCAATGCGTTTTTCAGCACGATCTCCCATTATGATACGACGGAGCGGGAGCTGCGCCTGCTGCTGACCGAGGCTCAGCAAGGCGGATCGATGCCGCTGGAGAAGACACTGAAAATCGCCCAATGCTACCGCGAGCTCGGCAATATCGAACAGTCGGCGCGGGTGCTGGAGCATCTCGCAAGTTTGGACGGGCTGCCCTGGAACGTCATGCTGGAGGTCGGCATCCAGCTTGCCGAGGGACGGAAGGCCGAAGCCGCAGAACGCGTGCTCGATCGTCTGATGGTGCAACCGCTCCCCAAGGAGTTCCCGCTTGAGGGATACATCCGCATTGCCCGGGCCTACGACATCTGCGGCCGCACGGAGAAGATGATCGCACCCGTAAAACGCTATCTGCAGGCGGAGCCGGGCGAGTGGCGCGTGTGGATCACGCTGGCTGTGGCCTACCAAAAGTTAAAGATGGAGGGGAACGCGCTCGGTGCCTTGCAGCGCGCGCAGGACCTCGGCCGATCACAGGCGATGCAGGCGGCTTATGAGATACCGAGTCTGAGACCACTGGTGCAGCAGCTCGCGCAGCAGGGCCGGGGGGCCGGTGCCCTGGGGTTGCCGGGGCTGCCACGATAGGATTCCGCTTTTAGTTTTCAGCTTTCGGCTTTCAGCTATTTCCACGGAGGCGACGCCGCCATGCTCCGACAGTTCATGGATACCCCGCGGCTTCTGGCGGACGGGTGCGTGCTGGATCGGGACGAGTCGCACCACCTGATCCGGGTGCTGCGCGTAACGCCGGGCGACGGGGTCGAGGGCTTTGACGGTGCCGGGCTGATCCGCCCGTTGCGCGTGGCGCGTGTGGCCCGGAACGAGGTCGGGCTGGAACCCGCGGGCGTTGCCGTGGCGCGTCCGAAGCCCGCCTGCGCGATTACGCTCTTCGTCTGCATCAGCAAGGGAAACCGAATGGACTGGACCGTGGAAAAGGCGGTCGAGACCGGAGCGTCTCGGATCGTGCCGGTGCTTTCCGCCCGGACGGTGGTGCGGCTCGACGCGCAGGAAGGTCTCGATAAGCGGCTGCGGTGGGAGCGGGTCGCGCGCGAGGCGGCCCGGCAATGCGGCGCAGCATGGGTGCCTCAGATCGAGGCGCCGCTGGCCTGCGACGCCAGCACGGCGCTCGTCGCCGAATCCGCGCCGGTGCTGATCGGGGCGTTGCGCCCGAACACACCGCTGTTGCGCGAGGCGTTGGAGGCTTTTCCCGAGCGGCCCGCCCACGCCGGCTGGTTCGTCGGCCCTGAGGGCGATTTCACAACCGACGAATTGGACCGGCTGATCGCCGCTGGCGCGATTCCGGTCGCCTTGGGTGGCTTGGTGCTGCGCGCCGAAACCGCCGCACTCTACGGACTGTGCGTCATCGGCAGCCGCTGGCTGTAGCTAGCGCTTCTGACGCAGCGCATCCCGGTTGGCGAAGAAGGTCTCGGAGGCCTTTCGCATCCGCTCGGCCTCTGGAAATACGGAGGGCTCGCAGGAATCGCGGAACTCCTCAAGCAGCTTGCGCTGTTTGGACGAGAGATGGACCGGAACCTCGATCACGATGCGCACATTGAGATCGCCGGTGCCACGCCCTTCGACGCTGGGAATGCCCTTGTCGCGGAGGCGGAACACCTTGCCGTTGGGCGTGCCGGGCGGGAGGCGGATTTCGGCGAACCCTTCCGGCGTCGGAACTTTGACCGTGCCACCGAGGGCGGCATCGGCCGGCGAGACCGGCACGGTGCAGGTGAGATCATCGCCCTGCCGGTCAAACAATGCGTGGTCGCGCACGTGAAGCACGACGTAGAGGTCGCCCGGGCCGCCGCCGCGAAGCCCCCCCTCTCCCTTGCCGGGAAGCCGGAGCCGCGAGCCGGTCTCGACGCCGCGCGGGATGCGCAGGGTCAGCTTGCGGCGCGCCTTCATGCGGCCTGAACCGCCGCACTTCGTGCACGGTTGGCGGATCATCGTTCCTTCGCCGTGGCACACGGGACAGGGTTGCCGGATCTGGAAGAAGCCGCCGCCGGCGACGACGAAGCCGTGACCGCCGCACTGGCGGCAGGCTTCGCGCTTGGCCCCGGCGGCCGCGCCGGTTCCGTGACACAGGTCGCAGCCGTCATTCACCGGGATGTCGATCTCACGTTCGGAGCCGAACGCCGACTCCTCGAGATCAATCTCGATATCAAAACGGAGGTCATTGCCGCGTTCCTCCTCGGTGCGCGATCGCCGGCCGCCGCGGCCGCCAAACATGTTGCCGAACGTGCCCTCGCCACCTCCGCCGAACAGGTTGCCGAGGATGTCCTCAATGTCCGACATGTGCGTGAAGTCGCGGCCGAAGTCAAAGCCTCCCGGACCGAACGTGGACTTCATCCCCTCATGGCCGTACTGATCGAACTGCCGGCGTTTCTTCTCATCGCTCAGCACTTCGTAGGCCTCGGAAACCTCGCGAAATTTGACTTCGGCCTCTTTGTTGTTCGGGTTGCGGTCGGGGTGGTATTGCATGGCCAGCTTGCGATAGGCCTTCTTGATCTCGTCGGCCGAAGCGGTTTTGCCGATCCCCAGCACCTCGTAATAATCACGTTTTACAGCCATGGTTCACTATCCGGTAAGCAGGGTTCTGTGCGATGTTCAGACGGCGGCTGGCGCGTCGGCCGAGTCGGGCGTCGGGTTGGCCGGTCCGGAAGAAATCATCACTTGAGCGGGCCGGAGAAGCCGGCCCGCGAGACTCCAACCCTTGCGGAGCTGGATGGAGACATGTCCGGCCGGAACCACATCGGATGGCGTTTCGTTCAGAGCCTCATGCCGTCCGGGATCGAACGGCTGGCCGACTGCGTCCTCGGGCCTGGCATCAAACTTGGCCAGAGCGGCGTGAATCTGATCGGCAACCATGCGCACGCCCGTGACAAAGGGATCGGTCGAGTTGGCTGCGGCGGTCAACGCCAAGTCGAGATGGTCGATCGCGTGGAGGAGTTCGAGAATCAGCGCCTCGTTGGCGCGCTTGACGACCTCCTCGCGCTCGCGCACCTGGCGCTTCCTGAAATTGTCAAAATCGGCCATCAGCCGCGCATAGCGGTCCTTGACGGCGGCCAGCTCAGCGACCAGCGGATCAGGCGGCGGCGCTGACTCCTGAGCGGTCGCCGGTTCCACGGCCGGCTCATCCGCAGCAACGGCTGCGGCCGCCTGCCCGTTGGTCACGGCAGCCGCATCGGCATCGGTGGATTGCTCTTCCTGAATCGCCGTTGATTCGTGTCCCTGATTCTTTTTCTTCGATGAAAACATGGTTGACCTGAGTCTCCTGAGTGTCGAATGAGGCAGACATGATACGGCGAATCACGCGGGGCGTCAAACACTCAAAATTTCTTAGTGGTCAGAGGCTCGATGAGGTCCGCTTTTGGAGCGGGGTTTCTGGGGAGGCGCGTGCAAAACCTCCTTCGTCGGTTCTGCACGCGCAGTATTCAGAAGCCAGTATTCAGAATTCAGTTCGTAAACCCTGTATATTTGCATGGTTGACAATCTGTTAGGAACGGTCTATCGTTAGCGTTTTTTCACCTACCCGGAGTTCAGTGATATGCACCTACTACGTGTGATTCTCGGTTGCTTCGCCATGGGGTTGGTTGGGTCTGTCAGAGCGGAGGCCGACGCGGTGACCGAGTGGGCGATCGCGGTGGAGGGACGGCTGTTGCGGGAGATTTCGCTGGCGGATGACGCCTGGACCGTCGTGCCGCTGCTGGAGACGCTGCCCGAAGTCTCCGTGCGCAACCAGGGCTTCGGAGGTGCGCAGACCGACATCAGCGTCCGCGGCGGCGCATTCAATTCCAGCGGGCTGCTGCTCGGCGGGCTGGCCTTACGCAATCCGCAGACCGAGCATTTTCAATGCGACCTGTCGGTTCCGGACGGAACGTTCCGCGTCCCGGACGTGCTGACCGGCCTGGAGCGGTTCGCCGTTTCATCCGGGCATCCGTCTGGGGCGGTGGCGCTCGATTTCGCTGAGATTGAGGTGGGCGGACTCGCTGCGGCGGGCATCGGCGAGGCGGGACACCAACTGGCGCGCATCCGCCACGGCACGCGTTGGAGCGATGGTGGGGCGTCGTTCGGGGTCGCAGGATTCGCCGGAGCAGACCGGACGGACCGGACGGACGGGCAGCCTGACAACTTTCTGCGGCGCTGGACTTACGGGGGGCGCGGGGACATCCTGACCGACGCGGGGCGATTCGATCTGCTCGCCGTCGGCACGGTCCGGGAATTCGGCGCGCGCGGCTTTTACGGCACGCCTCTGGGTCTCCCCTCGGAAGAGCGGGTGGAGGATACGCTCATTCTGGCCGGAATCAGCGGCGGCGACCGCTCCGAGGACCGGGCCGGCCGGCTGACCGCCGCGTTCCGCCGGACCGAAGACGCCTACTGGTACCGGGGCAAGCCGGCGGGCAATCCGAGTCGCCACGTCTCGGATGTCTGGGCGCTGCACGGCGATGGCGTGCTCCCTCTGGACGGCGGGTTCCGATTGGCGGCGCGTGGCGATGCGACGGCCGAGCAGGTCACCAGCCGGAGTTTGGGCGACCATGAGCGGGGGCAGCTCTCGGTGGCGGTGTTGCCGGGCTGGCGGCGCGGCGCGTGGGAGTTGACCGCTGGCGGTGCGGTTGAGGGGTGCAGCGATGATCGGCCCGCCTGGCTGCCCGCCGCAGGCGCAGTGTGGCGTCCGACGGAGGCGCAGCAGGTGTTTCTCTCCTACAGCGAAGCGGTGCGCCAGCCCTCCTACACCGAATACAACTACAACAATCCATCCTCGCTGGGCAATCGCGGTCTGGACCGGCAGCACACGCGCATGACCGAGGCGGGCTGGCGCGGCTCTTGGAACGACATCGCGGGAGGCATCACCGCGTTCGCCGAGCGAGGCCAGAACGTGGTGGACTGGGTTCGGCTGCTGCCAGCCGACACCGTCTATCGCGCGGTCAATCTCAACACGGTTGACAGCTCTGGCCTCACGGCGGACGCAGTCGTGGCGGTGGACTCTTCGCTGGATCTCCTGCTTTCGGGGACGCTGCTGCGTAAAACCTGTGACGCGCCGATCTACGCGAGCCGCTATGCGCTGGACTATCCAGAACAGCACCTCCGGTTGGATGTGCGCTGGAAGCCGACGCAGGTGTGGGATGTCCGGATCTGGCAGGGCATCGGGCGAATGGCTGAAAACCCGTTGCGCCGGGATGGGCGCACGCGCGTGGACGCAGGCGGCGAGATTCGCTGGCGGGTGCCTCAGCTCACCGACCTGTCGCTGGCGCTGGGCATCGCAAACCTGTGGAATAGCCGATTCGAAACATACGCCGGACAGCCCCAGGCGGGCCGACGGGTTTACACCGTCGTCGACTATCGCTGGTGAGAAAATCAGAACGCGCATTTTCTTGTGCAATTGACGGCGTGGCGATAGTTGTGTATAGTTCGATTCGCGTGCACGTTCAAGCCGCAGTTCAACCTCCAAGAGGCCACGATGGAAGATACGATCATTCAGGAATATGCAGAGAAGGTGCGGGCGACCGGAACGATTGACCCGCAGTTGTACGTCGATTACAACGTCAAGCGCGGCTTGCGTAATGCCGATGGCACAGGCGTGCTGGTTGGCCTGACCCGCGTCGGGGCTGTCCACGGCTATATCATTTCTGAAAACGAGAAGGTGCCGGTTGCCGGCCAGTTGATCTATCGCGGAGTCAATGTCGAGCAACTCGTGGCCAGTTGCGAGGCGGAGGGGCGCCCCGGCTTCGAAGAGAGCGCCTACCTGCTGCTGTTTGGCGAACTGCCGACGGCGTCCGAGCTGGCGCAATGGGGCCGGGTTCTGGACGCCGCGCGGCGGCTGCCCGACGGATTCAAGGAGGCCGCGATCATCCGAGCCCCCGGCAACGACATCATGAACAGTCTGGCGCGGGCCGTTCTGACCGCGCACATCTACGACGAGCGCCCCGACGACCTCTCGCTCGCCAACGTGCTCCGGCAATGCATCAACCTGATCGCCCGCTACCCGGTGATGGCGGCCTATGCGTATCAGGCGAAAGCCCACTACCACCTGGGCAAGAGCCTGTTCCTGCGCCATCCCGAGGACGGCAAGTCCACGGCTGAAAGCTTCCTGATGATGATCCGTGAAGACGCCCATTACACCCGGTTGGAGGCCGATCTGCTGGATCTGAGCCTCATTCTGCACGCCGACCACGGCGGCGGCAACAACTCGGCATTCACGACGCATGTCGTCGCCTCGGCGTACACCGATACCTATGGCGTGCTGGCTGCGGCGACGCTCTCGCTCAAGGGCCCCCGCCACGGCGGCGCTAATCGGCGGGTGATGGATCAAATGGCCGAGATCAAGTCGAACGTGAAGAAATGGGATGACGCGGGCGAGGTTGCGGACTACCTGCACAAGATTCTCGACAAGCAGGCAGGCGACGGCACCGGGCTGTTGTACGGCCTCGGTCACGCGGTCTACACCATTTCCGATCCGCGCACCGATCTGCTTCGCGAGAAGGCCCGGTTGCTGGCCAAACAGAAGGGGCGCGAGGACGAGTTTGCGCTGTACGAGCTGATCGACCGGATCGGCCCCGACGTGTTCAACAGCGGGCGGGCGAAGAAAAAGGTGCTGTGCACGAATGTTGATTTCTATTCGGGCTTTGTCTACGACATGATGGGCATCCCGAGCGATTTGTTCACGCCCATCTTCGCGATTTCCCGCGTCGTCGGCTGGTGTGCGCACCGGCTCGAGGAGCTGGTCAACGGCGGGCCTATCGTCCGACCCGCCTTCAAGTCCGTCAGCCAGAATCGCGAGTATGTGCCGATAAGCGCCCGCTAGACGCTGACAGGGAGATGGATTGATGATCGCAGTCTCAAACTACCGGGCGGCGGTGGCCGTGGCGCTGCTGCTGTCTGCGGGATGCGCCCGATCGGTGGGCGACGCCGATGCGCGCGACCGCGCCACACCGGCGTTTGACCGGGCGATCCGGACTGAGCATTCTGGAAAACTGGACGAGGCGATCACTCAGTATGAGCAGGTGTTGCTGGATCACCCACGGATGGTTTCCGCACACCTCCACCTCGCGCTGCTGCTTCACGATCACCGGCAGGATTATTATGGGGCGGTTTATCATTACCGGCAGTACCTCAAACTGCGTCAAGGGGGGGAGAAAGACGAGTTGGTTCAGGGGCGCATCCGCCTAGCCGAGCAGCTTCTGGCCGCGCAGTTGTTGCGCCGGGTTGGGGACTTGGCGGGAATCGCCCAGTCGCGTCTGACCGAGCAGGTTGACACCCTGAGCCGGCGTGTCACCGCGCTGGAGGGGGAGAAGACGGGGTTGATCGATGAAAAGGAGAAGCTGACCCAGTCCCTGCAGACATCCGAACGGGAGGCTCAGCGGCTGCGCCACCTGCTGAAAAGCATGCAGATCCCGGATCAGCCGACCGCCGCGACTGAAACGCGGCCCGGCGCACAGATCACGGCCACGCGGGATGAGCAGGCGGTTCGTGAACCCGCCGCCTCGGCCGCGCCGTCTGTCTCCCGCAGCGCGATCACGGCCGCGCGCGAGGAGGCCGCGCGGTTAATGAGCGGGACGCCGCCGCCCAAAAACCCGGTCGCGCCCGTCCGCACGACTGAGCCGGTGCCACCCCAACCAGCCGCTGTGCCCCCCCCTGTGCCCCCCAAACCGGTCGCCGTGGCCGTTCCTGAAGTCCCGAAACCGGTCGCCGAGCCTGCGGTGAAGCGCAAACCGGAATTTCGGACGTACGTCGTTCAACCGGGCGACACGCTTTTTAGAATTGCCGAGCGCCACTACGGCGACGGCTCCAAATGGACGACGGTTCGGGATTCCAACAAGAGCCGAATCAGTTCTGACGGCCGCGTGCGAGTTGGTCAGATCCTTCTGATACCCTAAGGTGCAACGATGTCACGACGCAGGGCCAGCCTTTTCCGATACGGCCGGGACGCGGGCGAAGTGCTGTTGGGCGGCGGCGTGCAGCGGGTGTGGCGTCTCGACACACGCGAGGATTCCAACGACCGCGGCATGTTCGTCTTTTCGTCGACGGATCGGCATCTCCGTCGCCGCGCGCATAAACTGGGCCACTACATCTTTGCCGGCGGGCTGCGGCAGCATGGCTGGTCGGTGGCTGACGATCTGGAGGGCCAGCGCCGACGCCTGGCCATCCGGATCATGCTGGCGCTGGCCGGTGCCTGGCTGCTCTTGCGCGGGCTTCCACTCGACTGACCGGGGGAGCGTTGGGGGACACTGGGTATCTCCAGGGTGCGACTATCAATCGATCCGGCCGAGTAGAACTACGGCATCCTGCCGCTGCCGAACCTCGCAACCCAGGTCGTGGCTGCCAACACGCTGCGTGACCTTCACGAGTGGGCCTATGCGCGGGTGATCGAAGATCTGAAAGTATGAAGAAGAGCCGGGCTTTGACTCGCTTCGCTCGGTAAAGACCTGGCGACAAATCAATGCACGACGCATCGGCAAGCGAAGCGAGTCGATGCTTACGGACAGGACGAGTGGATGAAAAGCCCGAGGCTACCTGAGCAACACCACCAAGCCATGCAGCGGGCCATGGAACTGAGTCGCGGCGGCGATCCGGCGGCGCTTTCCGAACGGGTCGGACTGCTGAGGTTGCCCTGCCTACGCCCCTAGCCCGGACCACCGGAACGAGGGAAGACCGAACGATGGAAGACCCTAGGGAACGATGGGAGACCCGTCCCTAGAGTTGAACGTCGAAGTCATCCTACGCCTGACTGAGGGCGCGCTTCGACTTCTGGGTTGATTGGTGAATGGCCATGAAATTTTCGACTTACGGCGGGGCAGGCGTTGGGATCGACGCCTTGTTAGCGCTTTCCTTGTTGGGCGTGTCGAAAAGTGGATAATCGTGCAGCCTCTCGGAGAGGCTCGCGTAGAGATCTGTTTCCCAATCAATCCCACGTACCTCGGGCGGTGAGACTCCGCGACGGAAATCAACAGGGGAAATGATGATGGTCGCATTGCGATGTCCGTTCTTGGCGATCAGATAGAACAGCTCCTCGATAGCCTGATCGCCAATCGGTATGCATCCTATGGTCGCACTCGATCCGTGAATAAAGATGTCGAATCCCAACCCTTCCCGGCCATCCGCAGCTGCCATTTCCCGATCAAATGCATTCGGGTATTCGACCTTGATGGAAAGATGAAATGAGCTGTTCGGGTTCAAATACTCTATCCGGTAAACACCTTCAGGAATCTGCCCATCTCCCTCTCTAAGCTTAGGGCCAAGCTTGCCTGAGAAGCCCGTAAACGGATACGAACGGACAAACTCCCAACCGGTTCCCCGCTGTTTCCAAAGTTCAAGGCGTTGTTCTTCCTTGAAGGCGAGAATGCTCATCGGCTCACCCTTGGTGAGTGCCTCAAGATCCTGAAATCGCTCGTTCATAAGAGGTTCGAGCTCGCGGAGAACCTGCTTTACTGTCTTCTCACCGGCTAGGCGAGCCTTGATTGGGCGCCATAGGCCCCCGCCGAAGTGATAAAAAAGGACGAGACCGAACGTCGCGGCGAGGGCAACCAGATAAGGCTTTCGCGGGAGCAGATTCATTATTTCACTTGCCGATTATTGTGTGCTGGGTATGCCCGGTTGCTGGTCGGTACGCTTCGCGAGCGTACCCGCTTTCTGAAACCGCTGCACGGAAAAGCAGCATAACAGAAAAACGGGCGCAGTTTAAAGAGCAAAGTCCGAAAGGATCAAAAGTCAACGAGGGACTGCAAGGCCCGCAGCAATTCTCATTATGAAACGATTGAGTCACCGGGGTCGGGGTCGGTATCGGAATCGGCATCGAATTTCCGTTGGTTTTATCGATACCGATACCGACCCCGACGCCGATGGTGCCATCTCCAAGATGAGAATTGCTGGCAAGGCCCGTCCCTTGTCGGCCTTCGGTGGATGACTTTACTTATCTATTGAGTATTTTTACTCATCCACTGAGTATTATTGACAAGCCCGGTCTGAAAATGCGATATTCTCCGGCATGCAACAGGAAGTCAGGACACTGTTTCAACGAGGCATTGTCAACGATCTTGAGGCGGCCATGCGCCACCCACGTCAATTGATTCAAGTCATCGTCGGGCCACGCCAGGTGGGAAAGACAACCGCAGTCTCGCAGTTGCTGCAACGCATGGGATGGCCCAGTCATATCGCGGCTGCGGACACGGCTCTGCCGCCGGGGCCGGAGTGGATCGAGACGCACTGGAGCATGGCCGCCGCGCTGCCTGCCATGACCGAGGCGCCGGCCATTCTCGTCCTTGACGAAATCCAGAAGGTTCGCGGGTGGAGCGAAGTCGTGAAACGGCTGTGGGATGAATCCATCCGTGCCGGACGGCCCCTGCAGGTCATCCTCCTGGGGTCTTCCGCGCTGCTTCTGCAGCGAGGCCTCGCAGAGAGTCTGGCCGGCCGTTTCTTCCTGCACCGCTGTCCCCACTGGAACTGGACGGAATGCCGCCAGGCGTTCGGATGGGAACTAGACCGGTGGCTGCATTTTGGCGGATATCCAGGGGCAGCCCCGTTCGCCGACGACGAGAACCTGTGGAAGCGCTATGTGGCGGACAGTCTCGTGGAGCCTGCCATCGCGCGGGACGTCCTGCAACTGCAGACGGTTCACAAGCCGTCGCTGTTGCGCCATCTCTTCGCCTTCGCCGCCGCATATCCGGCACAGTTCGTGTCGTACAACAAAATGCTCGGCCAGCTTCAGGATGCCGGCAACACCACGACCCTCGCCCACTATCTGAAGCTGCTGGAGACCGCCTTTCTCGTCAGCGGACTGGAACTCTATTCCGCCGGTCGCGGCACCCGTCGCGGCAGCAGCCCAAAACTGGTGCTTCGGAATTCCGCCCTGATCCATGCGTTGTCACGCCTCTCGTTTGCCGAGGCGCGCGGTGATGGAGCGTGGTGGGGCCGGGTGGTCGAGAATGCGGTGGGCGCGCATCTCCTCAACTACCTGCCAGAGCCGACCTGGAGCGTCACGTATTGGCGCGATGGCCAAAAGGAAGTGGATTATGTCGTCACGCAAGGCCAAGAGGTCTGGGCGGTTGAGGTGAAAAGCGGCCGGACCGGGCGATTGAGCGGTCTGGCCGCCTTTCGCGTCCGCTATCCCCATTCGCATGCGCTGCTGGTGGGCAGCGATGGCATCCCTCTCCAAGACTTCTTCGCACGACCGCCAGCCGACTTCTTCACCAGTCGCCACACGAAGACAGCATGATGGACGATTGAGAAATCTCTCCTCGTCAACCGGTCCTCCCATCGTTGTCAAGATCATTGTCCCTCCAGCAGGCCGTTGTTCGGGATGTTATTCTCCCCTGTTGATTTGCGCCAGATCAAGTTTCCATGCTTTGAGATAGGCATTGATGTATGCGTCATCAATCCCATCGCGTTTCAATCGCTTGAGATACTCGACCTTCCAAGCATTCGCCTGTGTGGTCTGCTCGGCAGTCAGCGGTTCGATGATCAGGCGGGGATCGACTTGGAGTCGCGCGATGTGGTTCGATATGACTGAAGGGTGATGTCTCCAGGAGGACATCATTGTCTGGTACTCCGAACGCTGTTCAAGAACGTAAGCCCAGAATAGGGCGTTAGACGTAAGCGCTTCATTTGGAAATCCAAAATCACGGAGATGATAGCGGGCAGCCTCGACGGTCTTTTGTGGGGCGTCCGACTTGAGACGCAGCCGTGCTGCATATGTTGGATCATGAGCCAATAGGTACTGGTCGTGGACCATGCTTCGCCCGTAGGAGCGCTGTTCTCGCTCGATGTATGTTGGCGGCAGCGGATGAGTCTTGGTGAACTTGTCCCAGAAGGCACGCTCCCGCTCCGTGTACAAGTACCGGATAGATGGTCCGCTATCGGGACCACCGATACCATCGCTGTGGGTGTTTCGGTCGCTATGATTATGCAGTGAGGGGTCATCGTATGGAATTGGGGGATAGCCACGTCCATGGCGTGCGGCTTCGGACTCAGACACCTCGTCATGCCATACGACCTTGTCAGCCCAGAACCGCCTCGGCTCCAACCTGTTTCCCCACCAGTAGGTCTGTTCGGCCATGAGCGAATCACGCGGATACTTGGTGTCATCGGGGAGTCGCCCAGCGAATTGAAGTTGCCAGAAGCGTGGACAAACACAGTACGGATGAGTGACGACGTACGTGAGCACAAGCACAACCGCACACCCGATGATCCACCGATGGCGGCGTATATGTATGGGGCTTGTTGCGCGCGACAACATGATGAGACTCAGTGCTACCAGCGACACCGAGAACGCCCATACGAAGTAGCCGGGACGAACTATCGGAAAAGTCACAGTGGCCGGCGAGAACCACAACGCTGGCATACAGATCAAGAGAACGATCCAAACTGCTCTCGCGCGGCCTCTGAGAATCCGCCGAAGGGCAAGAGGGGACAACAGAACGGCAAGAAGCGCAACACCATGGAATGGGAACGCCCACGCGAAGATCAGTGCCAACAATCCCGCCTGCCAGCCAATGCAAGAAGATGTACAGGGCAGAACCGCAGAAAGCAAGAAGAGCGACAGGCCGATCCCGTAGGTTGTCAACAGTAATCGTTTAGCGTGTAATCGTTTAGCGTTCATCCTCTTGGATTCCCGAACAGCCAGCGCCAGTGTTCGGCGAGAGTGAAACACATTCGATTAGCCATTGCAACAGCAATTCTCATTTTGGGTTCATCCTGCCGGTCGAAATCGAAATCGCTATCGCTATCGGTATCGGGGTCGGGGTCGAAATCTCTTGTTTTTCATCGATCCCGATCCCGATTTCGACGACCATAATTGGATTTGCTGCCATTGCAAGGACAGAACAAGTGAGAGTCTCATTCCTGTTGCCCATCCGGCCGCAGGCCGGTGGCCCGACCGAACCCCGAACATCCAATAAAAAAACGGCGCCTGCCGTTACAGGCAGGCGCCGCGTTTTTTATCTGTTTCAATCCCGACCGTTTACACGAGTCCCTGTTCGATCATCGAGTCGGCGACCTTGACGAAGCCGGCGATGTTGGCGCCCATGACGTAGTTGTCGGGCTGGCCGTATTCGGTCGCCGCGGCCCGCGAATTGTCGTGGACCGACTTCATGATTCCCTTGAGCTTCGCGTCAACCTCGCTGCGCGACCACGCGAGGCGCATCGAGTTCTGCGACATTTCCAGCCCGGAGGTGGCGACGCCACCGGCGTTGGCAGCCTTGCCCGGCCCGAAGAGGAAGCCCTTCTTGAGGAAGACTTCGACCGCTTCCGGGGTGGACGGCATGTTGGCGCCTTCGGCGACCAGCGTGCATCCGTTGGCCGCGAGCGCCTTGGCGTCCTCGCCGGTCAGCTCGTTCTGCGTCGCGGAGGGGAACGCGCAATCGCACGGCACGCTCCACGGCCGCTGACCGTCGAGATATTTCGCGCCCTTGACCTGCTTCACGTATTCGGAGATGCGCCCGCGCTTGGCATTCTTCAACTCCATCACCCACGCCAGCTTTTCGGCGGTGATGCCCTCGGCGTCCACGATCGTGCCGTTGGAGTCCGAGAGCGTCACAACCTTGGCGCCCAGCTCGTTCAGCTTCTCAACGGTGTACTGCGCGACGTTGCCGGACCCGGAGACGGTGCAGACCTTGCCTTTGAAATCCTGCTTGCGCGTGGCGAGCATGTTCTGGGCGAAATAGACGCAGCCATAGCCGGTGGCCTCGGGGCGGATCAGCGAGCCGCCCCACTTCAGCCCCTTGCCGGTCAGCACGCCGGTGAACTCATTGGCGAGCCGCTTGTACTGGCCGAACATGTAGCCGACTTCGCGGCCGCCCACTCCGATGTCGCCAGCAGGCACATCGGTGTTGGGACCGATGTGGCGGAACAGCTCGGTCATGAACGACTGGCAGAAGCGCATCACCTCGGCATCGCTCTTGCCCTTGGGATCGAAGTCCGAACCGCCCTTGCCGCCGCCCATGGGCAGCGTGGTCAGCGAATTCTTGAACACCTGTTCGAAGCCGAGGAATTTAATGATCGAGAGGTTCACCGACGGATGGAAACGAAGTCCGCCCTTGTACGGGCCAAGCGCCGAGTTGAACTGAACACGGTAGCCGCGGTTGAGGCGCATCTTCCCCTGGTCGTCAAACCACGGGACGCGAAACAGAATCGCCCGCTCCGGTTCCACGATCCGCTCCAGAATGCCGTTCTGCTCATATTTGGGATTGCTCTCCATCACGGCCGAAATCGTTTCGAAGACCTCGACGACCGCCTGACAGAATTCCTTCTGATCCTGATTTCGCTTGAGGACGCCCTCAAGCACGCACTTGGTGTAACTATTCATTCGCTATGCTCCCTGATTGTGGTTTGGCCCTTCGATTGCGAAAAGCCGAAACGAGTGACACTGGATACGGCAATACGGCGTGATAATAGCAGGGCTTTATCGCCGAAAAAAGGGGTCTTTTGGCCTCTAAGTACGATTTTAATGGCCGAATTGCCGTATTCTGTGATACCGTGGCGGTCGAACCTTGGGCCCATAGTGTGTGGAGGCGGCCATGTCGGGAAAAGTCGAGCGGACGCAGATGGCGATTCTGAAGGTGTTGGCTGACTTGCGTGATTCGGTGGGCGCGTCGCGGATTGTGGAACTCCTTCTGGGGGCGGGTCTGGATGTGAGTCCGCGCACGGTTCGCTTTCATCTGCTGGAACTGGACCGGCGGGGATTGACGGCGTTGATGAGCAGGCGGAGCGGGCGTGTCATCACGCAGGCGGGGCGGGATGAGCTGGCCCAATCGGATGTCCTGCTGAAGGTGGGTCTGGTTTCGGCCAAGGTGGACACGATGACCTACACGATGTCGTTTGACGTCGGCACGGGTGAAGGAACGGTGATCACCAACACCGCGCTGCTGCATCGAGACTGTCTGCCGGAGGCGCTCGCCGAGATGCGCCAGGTTTTCCGGGCGCAGTTGGGCGTGGGCACCCGGGCGATTATCGTTCCGGCTGGCGATCGGGTCGGCGGAGGGGTGGTTCCCGAGGGTTTTGCGGGGGTTGGCACGGTCTGCAGCATCACGTTTAGCGGCATTTTTCTCAGGCGCTGCATCCCGCTGGTCTCCCGCTTCGGCGGGCTGCTGGAGATCCGTGACCGCAAGCCGGTACGTTTTGTCGATTTGATCGAGTACCGGGGGACCACGCTCGATCCGCTCGAGGTGTTCATCCAGGCCGGAATGACGCGTGTTCGCGATGCCGCCCGGAGCGGCAATGGGCTGGTTTGCGCCGGATTCCGCGAGATCCCGGCCGTGGCGATCCCGGATGTCGAGCGGCTTCGCATCGAATTGCGCCGCAAGGGGCTCAACGGGCTACTGGCCATGGGGCGCCCGAACCAGCCGTTGTTCGGAATCCCGGTTTCCGACGGCCATGCCGGGCTGGTGGTTCTGGGCGGATTGAACCCGGTTGCGGCCATACGCGAAGCGGGGTATTCCGTCCGCCTACGCTCCCTCGCCGGGATTGAGGAATACACGCGGTTCCGGCCGATCGAATGACCCCCGAGGCGCCTGCACACCCGCTCCCATAAATACATTGCCCAAAGACGGGTCAATCGGGTAAACTGAACGCCGAATCAACACGGGTGAGGGAGTGTCATGAAACAGGATATGCGCGCCAAACGGACGATCTTGCTGGTTGACGATGACATGAGCCTTTTGCAGACGCTGGATGATTTCCTCAGCTACGAAGGCTACCAGGTTGAAACCGCTGAAAGTGGCGAACGGGCGCTGGCGAAACTGCGCCGGATCAACCCCGATATCATCATCCTCGACATGAGCATGCCGGGCATGGGGGGTGTCGGCTTTTTGGACCGCATCACCCAGCCTGACGGCAGCACCCGGTTCCCGGTTCTGGTGTTGACGGCTCGGGCGGCGATGGCCGAGTATTTCGCCTCGCGCCAGATAGACGGCTTTCTGTCCAAGCCCTGTAACCCGGAGGATCTGCTGAACGAGGTCAGCCGCATCATTTTCCTCCGCAGCGGCGATTCCGCCCCGGGGGGGAATGCCGCGCTCGATCCGGTTGCGGCATCCCACGCTCGGCGCGCGGTTTTAGCCGAGGGCGACGCCGCGCTCGCCGCATCCTTGAGCGTTGATCTGCAGCGCGTGGGATTTCAGGTGGAGGCGGTCAGGACGGGTCCGGCCGCGCTGGAACTGGCGATCGTGAGCAAGCCCGACGTGGTGATTCTGCGGATGGAATTGGACGGGATGAATGCCAGCGAAATCGTGAGCACCCTGCGCCGGATACCGAATCTGCGTTGCCTGCCGATCGTGGTTTACGGCATCGCCGCGCCCGACGCGCTGATCGAGCACGTGGCGATGCTCGACTTGTCGGAAATAGCCGCGATCAAGGATGTTTCGGCCGATAAGATCATCAATGCCGCGCTGGCTGTCACCGTGAAGCGGTAGTGGGGTTGCCTCAGGAGACCGGGAATGCGTTGTCCAAAATGCGGCCACATGGATGACAAGGTGCTCGACAGCCGGTCGACTCGGGAGGGGGCGTCCGTGAGGCGTCGCCGGGAATGCCTCGCCTGCAGCCAGCGCTTCACGACTTACGAGGAGATCGTGCGCGACGAACTGCGCGTGGTCAAGCGCGACGGCCGACGCGAGGATCTGAGCCGGGCCAAACTGACAGCTGGCGTGTTGCGAGCGTGCGAGAAGCGCCCGATCACGCAGGCCCAGATTGAGGCGCTGGTTGATTCGGTGTTGGATGAGGTCTCCAAGACCTGCGATGTCGAGGTCTCGACCAACGCGATCGGCGAGAAGGTGATGATCCGGCTGAAGAATCTCGACGAAGTGGCCTATGTGCGGTTCGCCTCGGTCTATCGGCGTTTTGCCGATGTGAACCAGTTCTTAAACGCAATCCAGGACATGGTGGGCAAGACCTAGAACAAGGGAGCGTGATATGGTTGATGACGCGCGGATTCGGGACGAGCTTGACAATGTGCTGGCAGACGTCGATTTTCCGAAATTGGGCACCCGCATCAGCGGCAAGGTGCGCGACAGTTTCGTCGTCGGCAACAAACGGATATTGATCACCACCGATCGCATCTCGGCGTTTGACCGGATCCTCGGCACTATTCCGTTCAAGGGGCAGGTGCTGAACCAGCTCGCAGCGTTCTGGTTCGAGAAGACCCGCAAAACCGTCCCCAACCACATGCTGGACGTCCCCGATCCCAACATCATGGTTGTGGCCGAATGCGGCCAACTTCCGCTCGAATTCATCGTCCGAGGCTACATCACCGGCGTCACCAAGACCTCGGCTTGGATGAATTACGCAGCCGGCGCGCGGGTCATTTGCGGCAACGCCCTTCCCGACGGATTGAAGAAGGACCAGAAACTGGATCGGCCCATCCTGACGCCGACCACCAAGCACGAGGAGCACGACCGCAACATTTCGCGTGCCGAGGCAATCGCCGAGGGGTTGATCGACGGAACGGCGTTTGACGCGGCCGCCGCCCTCTGCATGAAGCTGTTCGACGCCGGCGTGCGCCATGCCGCGCGCCAGGGGCTGATCCTTGTGGACACCAAGTATGAGATCGGCACGCGCGACGGCCAGATGGTCGTCAGCGACGAGATCCACACCCCCGATTCATCCCGTTACTGGTTTACCGACACCTATCAAAGCCTGTTCGACGCTGGCGCGGATCAGCGAAAGCTGGACAAGGAGTATGTGCGCGAATGGCTCGCCGCACGGGGCTTCCGGGGCGACGGCCCGGCGCCCGAACTCACGGAAGAGGTTCGGATTGAGGCGGCCAAGCGCTATATCGAAGCCTACGAGCGGGTCACCGGCCTCCCGTTCAAGCCGATTGACGGCCCGATCCGTGACCGCGTGCGCCGGGCGTTGGAGCGGATTCTGTGAGCCTGTCAGGAGAAAGCATGTCGTCACCCGAACAACCGGTCTCCGAGCCGGCCAACATCTATCGCGAACAGCGCCTGGCCAACATGCGCCAATTAGAGGCGCTCGGGCAAAAACCCTTCGGCCACGCCTGGCCGCGCAGCGGCCGTCTGGCCGAGATCCGAGCGGCGTTCGAGGAGGGCAAGACCGTGAGCGTCGCCGGACGCCTGATGACGATCCGGGGCATGGGCAAGGCCGTGTTTGCCGACCTCTACGACGGCTCGGGGCGCTTCCAGCTTTTTATCAAGATGAACGCGCTGGGCGAGGACGCCTTTCAGGCCTTCAAGCTGCTGGATCTCGGCGACCAGATCGGCGTTGAGGGGCGGCTCTTCGTGACGCGGATGGGCGAACAGACGATCGAGGTGCACCGCTGGGCGCTGCTCTCCAAGGCGCTGTTGAACCTGCCGGAGAAGTGGCACGGCCTGCAGGACACCGAGGAGCGCTACCGCAAACGCTACCTCGACCTGATCGCCAACCCCGAATCCCGGGACCGATTCAATAAACGGATCGCGATCATCCGCGAGATCCGCAGCTTTCTCGACGCTCGCGGCTTTCAGGAGGTCGAAACGCCGATGATGCAGCCGCAGGCCGGCGGCGCCGCCGCGCGGCCGTTCATCACCCGCCACAATGCGCTGGCCTGCGACATGGTCATGCGCATCGCGCCGGAGCTTTACCTCAAGCGCCTCCTCGTCGGCGGATTTGACAAGGTCTACGAGCTGGGAAAGAACTTCCGTAACGAGGGGCTGGATCGCACCCACAACCCGGAATTCACTGTGCTGGAGGTCTATGAGGCCTATGGCGACCGGCTGACCATGAAGGCGCTGATCGAGGGCCTGATCCCAGCCCTCGCCGACACGGTGCTGGGCGCACGAGCCGTCACGCTGAAGACAGCGGAGGGCGGCGACGAGACGATCAACCTCGCGCCCCCCTACCGCGAAGTCGCCTATGCCGATCTGATCCGGGAGCGGATGGGCGCCGATTGGTTTGAAACCCCGCTTGAGGAAGCACGGCAGCGGGCGGTTGCCGCCGGTCTGGACCTCGCGCCGGGAATGAGCCACCTGCTCATCACCCACGAGATCTACGACAAGCTGATTGAGCGGACGCTGCGGCAACCGACCTTCGTTACGCGGCTCCCCAAGCAGTTCGTGCCGCTGGCCAAGGCCTGCGCGGACGATCCGGTCTGGGTGGATGTGTTTGAATTTGTCGTGGCGGGCAAGGAGCTATGCCCGGGCTACTCAGAAAACAACGACCCGATCGAGCAGCGGCAGCGCTTTGCCGAGCAGGTCGGCGAGAATCCGGAACGGATTGACGAGGATTTTCTGACGGCTCTCGAACACGGCATGCCGCCCGCCGGCGGCATGGGGATCGGCATCGACCGTCTGGTGATGCTGCTCACCGCAACCGATGTGATCCGCGACGTGATCCTCTTCCCGCAGCTCAAGCAGCGCTGACGGGGAATCAACCAGGCGGGGGGTGGCCATGGCATCGGCTGAGAAAAAGAACGGAACGCATCCGGTGATTGACGAAACGGTCTGCAAAGGGTGCGGCCGTTGCGTGGCGGCGTGTCCGAAGCAGGTGCTGCGCCTGCGCGAGCGGCTGAGTTGCCGCGGCATCAAGCCCGCCGAGTACGCGGGCGCGGGGTGCGTCGGCTGCAACATCTGCTTCTACAACTGTCCCGAACCGTACGCGATCGAAGTCCACACGGAGGAGTGAACGATGGTGAAATTTGTCAAAGGCAACGAGGCCGTGGTGATCGGCGCGCTCTATGCCGGCTGCGACTATTACTTTGGCTATCCCATCACGCCCGCGAGCGAAGTCGCCCATGCCGCCTCGGCCTGGTTCCCGGCCGTCGGGCGGGGCTTTCTGCAGGCGGAGTGCGAGACGGCCTCGATTAACATGGTCTACGGTGCCTCGGCGGCGGGGAAACAGAGCATGACCGCCTCGTCGGGACCGGGCATCAGCCTGATGCAGGAGACCCTCTCGTACATGGCGGGCGCCGAACTGCCGGGCGTGATCGTCAACGTGCAGCGGGCCGGTCCCGGCCTGGGCAACATCTACCCCGAACAGGCCGATTACAATCAGGCGGTCAAGGGCGGCGGGCACGGCAGCTATCAGTGCATCGTGCTGGCGCCGGGAAACGTCCAGGAGATGTGCGACCTGACGATGCTGGCCTTCGAGCTGTCGTTCGCCTACCGCAACCCGGCGATCGTCCTCACCGACGCCATGCTCGGCCAGATGATGGAGACGCTCCGGCTGCCTGCGGCCGAGCGGCCCCGTCCAGAGACCGACGCATGGGCCGTCTCGGGAACGCGGGCAACCCGCAAGAACCTGATCACCTCGATCTATCTCGACGTGGCGCAGGAGGAGGCGATCAACCGCACGCTACAGGAGAAGTATGTGCGGATGCAGGTGGAGGCGCGCGCCGAGCCGTACCGGACCGACGACGCAGAGGTGGTTGTGATTGCCTATGGCGTGTCCAGTCGCGTCGCGCGGACCGCCGTCGATAAACTGCGCGCCGACGGCGTCAAGGCTGGCCTGTTTCGTCCCATTACCCTGGCGCCTTTCCCGGAGTCCGCCCTCTGCGCCGTGGCCGACGGACGCAAGCTGCTGGTGGTCGAGCTGAGTTGCGGACAGTTTCACAACGACGTGTTCTTCCATTTAGCCAAAGGGCTGGGGCGCGTCGCCGACGTTGGTCTGCTGAACCGGATGGGCGGGGGCCTGATTGCCGTGGATGAGGTGGTGGCGCGTGTGAAGGAGCTGTGAGATGGCGGTCAAAAAAACGGTAGGCATGTACCCGGCGTTCGAACGCAGCGGCACCTCGACCCGCGCCTCGCACTACTGCGCCGGCTGCGGACACGGGATCATCCACAAGCTCATCACTGAGGCCGTGACGGATCTGGGCATCGCGGACCGCGTCGTGATGGCCAATCCGATCGGCTGCGCGGTGTTCGGTTATTACTACTGGGACATCGGCAACATCGGCGCGGCCCACGGCCGCGCCGCCGCCGTCTGCACCGCCGTCAGCCGGACGTGCCCCGAAGCCATCGCCCTCGCGTATCAGGGCGACGGCGACCTCGGCGCGATCGGGTTCAACTGCTCGTTCCAGGCGGCGAACCGCGGCGAGCGCATGGCCACTTTTTTTGTGAACAACGCGACCTACGGCATGACCGGCGGACAAATGGCGCCAACCTCGCTGGAGGGGCAGAAGACGACCACCACACCGCGCGGCCGCGATGTGCTGAACGACGGCTACCCGCTGCACGTCTGCGAAGTGATCAACCAGCTCACGGCTCCGGTTTACATCGAACGGGTCTCGGTTGCCGACACCCGGCGGATCATGCAGGCCCGGCGGGCGATCCGCAAGGCGCTGGAGCTGCAGCGCGACGGCAAGGGCTATGCGTTTGTCGAGATCCTGTCGCCGTGTCCGACCAACATGGGAATGGATGCGGTCCAAGCGGCGCAGTTCACGAATGATAAGATGGAACAGGAGTTTCCGCTCGGCGTGTTCCGGGATCGGAGCGAAACGGCGGTCGCGCGACCCGCCGCCCCGGTCAGACCGGGTCCGGCGGCCTTCTTCACCAGCAATCCGGACGGTGCCAAAGACGCCGCGCCCGACCCGGCGTTCGTGGAACAGCGGCTGAAATTCGCCGGATTCGGCGGGCAGGGGATTCTCAGCCTGGGTCTGTACGTGGCGGAGGCCGGCCGTTTTGCTGGGCGCTACACGACCTGGTTTCCAAGCTATGGTCCGGAGCAGCGAGGCGGGGCCGCCTCGTGTTCGGTCGTCGTGGCGGGAAACCCCGTGGGGTCGCCTGCGGTTGACCACGCGGACGTGCTGATCTGCATGAACCAGCCCGCCTTTGAACGGTTTGCCAAGGACGTCAGGCCGGGCGGCTGGCTGATCGTCGATGCCTCGGTGCCGATTTCAGAAAAGCCGGCAGAGGTGCAGGTTGTCTCCTTCCCGGCGATTCAGTTTGCAACCGAACGCGGCATGCCGCGCTCGGCGAATGCGGTGATGCTGGCCGTTCTCGCGGCCAGCGGTGCCACCGGACTCGACCGCAGCGTGATGGAGCAGGCGCTCGCCGCGAGCTTCCAGAAAAAGCCGTCGCTCATCCCGAAAAACCTCGCGATCTTCGCTGCCGCTTATGAACAGGCGTGCGGGTGCTGACCTATGCGATCCTGTCTAATCTTTTCCATATTCTAGCTGAAGTGCCCGACAGCCAGGAGAAGCGGAGATTGTGGCGCGGCTGCCGGCTATCGATGAGCGGCGGGTTCCAGCCGCCGCCGACTGCATGGGCCTGGCAGGCCTATCGATTCACGGTCACACGGAAGGCGGCATGGACGACCGATCCGCCAGGGATATAGGACGAGAAGAATAACGAGTGCCGATCATGGCAGAACCGTGAACACAAAAGTCCCCATGAACCCCGTCAACGGCGAGGGGGATGAGGTTCCATACGATGAGTCGCAACTGTACATAAGTCCCCCATTGTTCCATGAAATTTCGCTTGATGGCGTCCAAGCGGAAAAATCCCTTGTACCCGCGTACTCACTGGCCATGTGATGATAGGGAAATACCGCCAGTTTGATCGAATCGTAATAAATTCCGGCACTTCACGAGAATCTGTGGGTGGTAGTTGATTAAGAAAGGCGCATCCGGTTATCCTTCTTGTACACAAAACAGAGGAGGATAAACGACACCGGATGCGCGTAGAAACTTTACTAAACCACATGG
>VGWG01000031.1 GCA_016873675.1 Lentisphaerota bacterium
GCCACCGCCTCCCAGATTCACAATATCGTCTTCTTCCCGACCGAGAAGGTCGATCGCGACATCGACCTCCACAAGAAGGCCGTTATGAAGCTTCAGGCCTTCCATACCGCCCTGGGCGAGGACTCACAAATCTATTCCGAAACCGAGGAGATCGATTCATTCGGCCTCTTTGACCGTGACATCCAGGAAGAGCGCGACGAGCGCCTCGACTACCTCATGGAGCTGCGCCGCTTCAGAACGGCGCAACCGGCCGAATTCCGCCGCATCCAGGCGCTCCCCGTCCGCGCTCGCGTCGGACGCGCCAACAAAGCCAAGTCCGGCGGCACGGTCGCCTTTATCCGCAACCGCCGCCGTGACGCCTTTACCCTCATCCCCGCCGCGGGGGACCCGCAGGACCTGACGTTCGTGGAGTGCGCCCGCGAACTGCATGCCAAGCCATCCGAAAAACCGCTGCCGCTCCCCGCCGGACACCACGAGCAGGTGCGCCTCGCCGTCGCGCACTTCGAGGCCGCGATCCAGTCCGAACTCACGGCCAACCGCAAAGTGACCTCCAAGCACACCCCCGCGGAGCAGAGCGCCCTCGCGTTGCTCAAGACGCTCTCCGGGTTCCACCTGCTCAGCGCCGAAGAGCAGCACCTCTGCCGCGTCGCCTCGGAGGCGGTCGGCAAGGTCCGGTTCCAAAAGCTGGCGGGCAAACTCTCCGCGCTCGCCAAGCGGCACAAGCGGGAGCCGATGCCCGTCGCCGCGTTCATTGACAGCGCCCTCGCCATCCTCAAGGCCTACCCGCTGCTCGAACCCTCCAACCCCGACCTGCCCGAAGCCCCGCCGGTCGGCATCACCCCCGACATCATCATCTCCGAATCGTTCGCCTGAAGAAGAAGGTGGCGCAGACATTCCTGTCTGCGCCACGGGACGCCACATGATGAAAACGCTCGAACAGATCCGTGACCGCCGCCTGACGGTTCCCCTGACCGCGTCATTGAGTGCATCGGCCGCAGCCCGGGAGCAAAGTGGCGGAAAAGCGGTAATACCCTTGAAAGAGGGTAAAATAGAGTGCAATATTACCAGCGATTTGGGTATTAGGTAATCCATATGGGTATTTTATTGGGTAGCCACGGAACCTCCCCCGAGGTCCGTTCCGCCATCCGGCTGATCCGGAAACAGCGTGTCATCCTCGACGCCGACCTCGCCCGTTTCTACGGCGTTACCACCAAACGCCTGAACGAGGCGGTCAAGCGCAACCACAGCCGCTTCCCAGAGGATTTCGCGTTCCAACTGAGCGAACGGGAATACGCAGCTCTGCGTGCGACGGCTTATGATGAACCGTCGCAAGCAACAGATGCGCCACCCGCATGCGACCATCCTTTGAGGTCGCAAATTGCGACCTCAAAGGAGAAGCGCGGCGGGCGTCGCTATCGCCCCTACGCTTTCACTGAGCATGGCGCAATCATGGCCGCGACCATTCTCAAGAGCAGACGGGCCATCGAAATGAGTGTTTTCGTCGTGAGAGCCTTCGTCCGCATCCGCGAACAACTCGCCGCCTCGACCGCGCTGGCCAAGCGGCTCGCCGAGATCGAGAAGGCCCTGCTCACGCACGATCAGGCGCTCATAGACCTGTACGAACAGATCCGGCCCCTGCTGCTGCCGCCGCCCGAACCGCCCCGCAAACCCATCGGCTTCTCCGTCCGCGAGAACCGCGCCCGCTATAGAACCGCTAGAAGAAGCCACACAGAGTCAACGTCCTTGCCATGACCCTCCAAGCCACCCTCCAAGCCCCCTACTCCCGCGACGCCTGGATCGCGCTCCTGCGTGACCTGTTCGGCCCCTCTGCCGCGCTCTTCTCGAAGCCCGCCCCCGTCACCGACCCCGGCTTCCAAGGCGTATTCACCCGCGTCCTGCACCTCGGCGACCTCCAAACAGCCGACGGCAAAACAGCCGCCCTTCTCGACATCGAAGTCGCGCCCGATCTCAGCCTGCCGCGTAACCGCGCCGGCATCCGGCACCTCGCCGCTCGCCTGATCGACGGCAGCAAGAAACAAGGAATCCTCGCCGCCTTTCACAACAGCACTTCCCCCGACTGGCGCTTCTCCTTCATCATTCGTGAGAAGTCCCTCGACATCGCCACCGGCGAGACCCTCACGCACGAAACCCCCGCCCGCCGCTTCACCTACCTCCTCGGCCCCTCCGAAACCTGCCGCACCGCCGCCGAACGGTTCGCCACGCTGCAAGGCCGCGCCGTCACCCTCGCCGACATCGAGACCGCCTTCAAGGTCGACAAGCTAACCAGGGAGTTCTACGGCGAGCTCTCCGACTGGTTTTTCTGGGCGCTGACGCAGGTGAAGTTCCCCGCCGACATCGAGAAGGACAAAGACACCCGCAACGCCACCATGACTATCCGCCTCATCACCCGCCTGATGTTCGTCTGGTTCCTGAAGAAGAAGGGCGTCATCCCCGACACCCTCTTTGACAAGGCCGCCGTTGACCACTGGCTCTCCTACACCGACGCCACCGGCAGCACCTACTACAAGGCCATCCTGCAGAACCTCTTCTTCGCCACCCTGAATTTCGATCCCAAGGAGGGCGCGCGCGGATTCGTCGAATGGGGTAAGAAGGGCGTTCTGGCCTACCGTTACAAACGCTTCTTCAAGCGCGGTGCCGCCGACCGTTTTCTCGACGTGTGCCGGGGCATACCCTTCCTCAACGGCGGCCTGTTCGAGAATCTGGACAAGGACGTCGAGACTGCCGCGCCACGCCGCCTCGACTGCTTCTCGAACGCGGAGGAGAACGAGAAGCGCCTCGCCGTCCCCGACTCGCTCTTCTTCGCCAAGGAACAGATCGTTGACCTTTCGTCCTTTTATGACGACAAGCGGAAGTCGGCCGTCCGGGTCAAAGGGCTCTTCGAGATTCTCAACGCCTACAACTTCACCGTCGAGGAGAACACCCCGTACGATCAGGAAGTCGCCCTCGATCCCGAACTCCTCGGCCAGGTCTTCGAAAACCTCCTCGCCTCCTACAATCCGGAGACCCGCACCACGGCTCGCAAGCAGACCGGCTCGTTCTACACCCCGCGCGAGATCGTGCAGTACATGGTCGACGAGAGCCTGAAGGCGCATCTCCTGCAGCAGATGGGGCAGGCATTCCTGCCTGCCGGTTCGCCGACCTCACACTCCCTTTCTGACTCATCCCCATCGCAGACAGGAATGTCTGCGCCACCCTGTGCTGGACAGGTTCTCCCGTCCGGCGACCCGGCCAAGGTGGGGCAGGCATTCCTGCCTGCCCATTCTGCCGCCTGGCAGATGGGTGCGGATGACGCGCTCGCCATCTTCCGTCGCCGCCTGCCGCATTGGCGTCATGATGGCGCCATCTACTGGGTCACCTTCCGGCTTGCGGATTCCATTCCTGCGGACAAACTGCGCGCCTGGCAGGAAGAACGCGCAGTCTGGCTGCATCACCACCCTGCGCCTTGGACCGAGAAGCAATGGGCCGAATACGACAAGCGGTTTGGCGAGCGGTTTGAAGCGTGGCTTGACGCTGGCATGGGCTCCTGCGCCCTCTCTCGTGCCGACGTTCGACAGGCCGTGACGGACTGCCTGCTCCGCTTTGACGGTGAGCGCCTGAACGTTCACGCCGCCGTCATCATGCCCACTCACGTTCATGCCCTGATCGAACCCCTGTCCGATGGCGCCGACAAGGTGGGATCGGCAAGCCGTCCCGAGCGGCAGACAGGAATGTCTGCCTCACCCTGCAATGAGCTCTCCACACTCTTGAAGGGCATCAAGGGCGCCAGCGCCCGCATGGCCAACAAGCTTCTCGGCACGTCTGGAACCTTCTGGCTTGATGAGTCCTATGACCACATCGTCCGCAGCGAGAAGCAGTACGTCCGCTTTCTGGACTACATCGCGCAGAACCCGGTCAAAGCGTCACTATGTGAAAGCGCTTACTGGCTCTACCTGCCTCATCAAAGGGTGGGGCAGGCTGTCCCGCCTGCCGATCCGGCCAAGGTGGGGCAGGCATTCCTGCCTGCCAGTCAGCCAACAGCACACGCCCCTTCTGACTCATACCCATCGCAGACAGGAATGTCTGCGCCACGGACAGGAATGTCTGCGCCACCGCATGCCGACCCCAAGGTGGGGCAGGCATTCCTGCCTGCCCTTCAGCCAGAGCTGTCCCAGCGTCTCGACGCCCTCTTCTCCTACACCGACGAGCCGCTGCATTTCACCGAGGCCGAGCGCGCCGCCATCGTCCAGGCGCTGTTCACCTGCAAGATCCTCGACCCTGCCTGCGGCTCCGGGGCGTTCCCCATGGGCGTGTTGCAGCAGATGGTCCATATCCTCAACCGGCTCGACCCCGACAACACCTATCTCAAGACCCAGGCGCTCAAGCAGGTCGAAGAAGAGACCCGCGCCGTGGTCAACGACGCCTCCGCCCTCGACGACAAGATCGAGAAGATGCGCGACACCCTGCGCCTCTTTGACGAGACCGCCACCCGACCCGACTACGCCCGCAAGCTGCTCCTGATTGAGAACAACATCTTCGGCGTCGACATCCAGCCCGTCGCGGTCCAGATCGCCAAGCTCCGCTTCTTCATCTCCCTGATTGTGGAACAGCCCACGTACGGTGGCGCAGACATTCCTGTCTGCGCAGGGCAGGCAGGAATGCCTGCCCCACCTTGCAACGACGACATCCGCCCCCTGCCGAACCTGGAAACCAACTTCGTGGCGGCCAACACCCTGATCGGCATCGCCAAGCCGGCCGACACCCTTTTCGCCGACGACCCGCAGGTGGCCGCCATCGAGAGAGAACTCAAGGCCAACCGCCACCGCCACTTCTTCGCCCGCACCACCCGCACCAAACTCACCTGCCGCAAGGAAGACAAGCGACTGCGCGACCGTCTGCAGCAGCGGCTGATCGCCCTCGCCTCCAAACCCGACGAGGCGGTAATTGCCGACAACCTGGCCCGCATCGCCAAACTCGAAGCCGACCGCATCCGCTTCCTCGACGAGAAGTGGGAGGCGCGCAAGCAGGCCGTGCAGAACGACCTCTTCGGCGCGGCCAAGCCCGAGCAGCAGGCGCTTCCCCTGCGCGTGGACGTCAACAAATCGCGGCGCGAGGCGATCGACGCCGACATTCGCCATTGCCAGGCCCGCATCGCCGCCGAGCGCAGGAAGGCCGAAAACAACGCCTTCACCCGCGAAGCCGAGAAACTCGCCCTTTGGGACCCTTACGACCAAAACGCCACCTCCCCCTTCTTCGACCCCGAGTGGATGTTCGGCATCACCGGCGGCTTCGATGTCGTGATCGGCAACCCGCCGTATGTGCGCCAAGAGTCGATCAAGGACCAGAAACCGTTGCTCAAGGCCCAGGGCTACGAATCCTTTGAGGGCACGGCCGATCTGTTTGTCTATTTCTACGAGCGCGGGCTCAAGATGCTCGCCCCGGAGGCCCACCTCTGCTTCATCACCTCCAACAAATACCTCCGGGCCGGATATGGCGGCAACGTACGCGCATTCCTTTCGGGCAGGAATCGCCTCCGGCAACTGATTGATTTCGGCGACGCGCCCGTGTTTGAGGCCATCGCCTACCCGAGCATCCTGCTGGCGCAGCAAGGTGCGCCCGCGAAGGGCCACACGCTGCGGGCCTTCACCTGGCGACCCGGCCCGGCGATCACCGAGTTCCCCGCGCTTTTCGCCAAACACGCGTTTGTTCTGGAGCAGTCCGCGCTGCGGCCTGAAGGCTGGCAACTGGAGCGGCGGGAGGTGCTGGCGCTCCTCGACAAACTCCGCGCCGCCGGCACACCCTTGGGAGAGTACGTGAAAGGCCGGTTCTATTACGGCATCAAGACCGGCCTGAACGAAGCCTTTGTCGTGGACCGCGCCACACGCGACCGCCTGATCGCCGAGCACCCGTCGTCCGCCGAGATCCTCAAGCCCTTCCTGCGCGGCAGGGACGTGAAGCGGTGGCGGTGCGCCTTCGCGGAACAGTACCTGATCAAGATCGCATCCTCGGAGAATGCCAAGCACCCGTGGTCCGGGATGGAGCCGAAGCGGGCAGAGGCCGTCTTCGCCAAGACCTTTCCCGCCGTCCACGCATTCATGCGCTCCTATCGCCAGGCGCTCATCACCCGCGCCGACCAGGGCAATTACTTTTGGGAATTGCGATCCTGCGCGTACTGGGATGTCTTCAGCCAGCCCAAGATCATATACCCCGACATCTACGAGCACCAGTCCTTTGCGTGGGATATGGAGGGTTTCTACTCCGTCAACACCACCTACTTCATTCCAACGGATGAGAAATGGCTGACGGCGCTGCTCAACTCAAAGGCGGTGGAGTGGTTCTATTCGCAGACCGCCAACCGCATTCGCGGCGGTTACTTGCGGGCCTTCTCTGACTACATCTCGCAGATCCCCATCCCCTCCGCGACACCCGCGCAGCAAGCCGCCCTCGCCGCCCTCGTCGGCCGCATCCTCGCGGCCAAGGTGGGGCAGGCATTCCTGCCTGCCGGTCGGCCATCGCCACACGCATCCTCTGACTCATCCCCATCGCAGACAGGAATGTCTACGCCACTCGCCATTTCCGCCCTCGAAGCCGAGATCGATCGGCTGGTTTACGGGCTCTACGGCCTTGCCGCGCCTGAAGTTGCGATTGTGGAGGGACAAGTTTCGTGAGCGTCTTTCCTCGTCTCTTTAAGTATCTTTCCCCTGATGGGATAGATCTGCTGGTTAACCGTCGCCTTAAGGTAACACCTTTGAGCGTGTTTAATGACGTCTTTGAGTTCCGACCTGTGATACAGGATCAGATTCAACCAGAACTAATTGAGTCGCTTGGCCAATCCGATAATATCCTCCGCGAAATATATAGAAAGGGCAAGTCAGATGGTGTTATTAATGGGTCATTCGCTCAGTTCGCAGCAGAGTATCAGCGATCTGTTGGGCAAAACAAGAGCGCCATTGCTGATGCTGCTACACAACTCATTCGCCGAGAGGTCGCCAAATGGCCTGACAAGCTCTGCATGCAATACGGAGTTGTTTGTTTGTCCGCCGTCAGGGACTGTGAACTAATGTGGGCACACTACGCGCAGTATCACCGAGGCTTGGTTGTTGAACTGGATATCTCAGGACTGCCTGATGTGGATCTTCGTCTTGTTCATTACAGTCAGGATCGGCCAACGCTCGACTTGAGTGTTGTCCAAGATGCCCAACTGGTGGCCGAAGCTGGAGATCGTTTGCTTTGGACAAAGAGCATCAAATGGAAATATGAACGGGAGTGGAGAGCCAAAATTCCAAAGCGGTGCTTGGAAACAGATGGTGCAGTCGATACGAGTTCAGTATACCTGCTGTTGCCTCCCGAAGCTATTCGAAGCGTGATTATTGGCATAAGAACGAACGAAGACTTACGTGACCGTGTGGTGAGAGCTATGGATACACCTGATCTGAAGCATGCCTCATGTCTTCAAGCGTGTATGCACGAGACCGATTTTAAGATCGTTATACACAAGCTAAAGCCCGGAGATAACTGATGAAACATGTGAGCCACCTGCAGGCCTCATTGCAGCCAACATCCGCATGCGGATGTTTCAATTGGCCTATGAAGCAACGATTGACGCAATCGTATTGACGTCCTATGTTCTGTTATGTCAAGAAGAAGGAAAACTTGAAGGAGCCGAGCCAAATGAAACAACGCAACCCGATCATTGCAATTTGTTACGACTTTGACGGCACATTATCCCCTGGTAATGTTCAGGAGTATGGATTCCTTCCCGGTCTAGGGGACAAAGCAAAGACTTTCTGGGCCGAGTCAAACGAACTCGCGAAAAAGGAAAATGCCGACCCCATCTTGACTTACATGTTATACATGATTCAGAAAGCGGCCGAAGCAGACATCGGAACAAGGAAGACCGACTTTGAAGGGTATGGCAAGACCGTTAAGTTTTTCGACGGCGTAAAGACGTGGTTTTCGCGAATCAAGAAATACGGCGCGAAACATGGTATAGCCATCGAACACTACATTGTTTCTTCAGGCTTGCGCGAAATGATTCAAGGAACCTCCATAGGCGATGAGTTCGAGAAAATATACGCATGCTTCTACATGTACGACAATAACGATGTCGCCAAATGGCCCGCTGTTGCCGTGAATTACACAACGAAAACTCAGTTTTTGTTCCGAATTAACAAAGGAATCGCGGACGACAGCGACAACAAGAAAATCAACAAGTTCATTCCCGAGCATAAGCGCCGTATCCCATTTGCCCAGATTATATACATTGGAGATGGCGAAACGGATGTTCCCTGCATGAAACTGGTTAAAGACAAAGGTGGTCATTCCATCGCCGTATATGACCCGCTCAAGCCTGACAAACAAAACGAAAGCGAGAAACTCCTCAGAGATAAACGTGTGAATTATGTTGCACCCGCTGATTACTCAAAGGGCAAGAGGCTTGATCTGTTGGTCTCTGCGATCATTGACAAGATTCTTGCGGACAGTACGTTATGCCGACTTGACGCACAAATTGAAGAACGCAATATGGGAAACCTCGATGCGGAGGTCAGCACTCCCGAATTACCGATATCAACAACAGAGCATAAATCATGATCATCGAGTCCAACTGCGGGGAATGCGACCACAACTATGCCCTTAGTGATACGGAAATCGCGATTGTGGAGAATTACTCATGACCGAACAGGCCAACCATCATACTGATTTACCGGCTGTCAAAAAACAACGCATTACCTTGGAAGA
Source organism: Lentisphaerota bacterium (assembly GCA_016873675.1). Taxonomy (NCBI): domain Bacteria; kingdom Pseudomonadati; phylum Lentisphaerota; species Lentisphaerota bacterium. The sequence continues at coordinate 8,737 of VGWG01000031.1, forward strand.
CGGCGACAAGCTAGACCGGAAGCAGTCAATTGACATTCTGACCCGTTTGGTTAAAAGCGAACCAGGCCCTCTCGTCTTGTCCATCGATTCTGCTTGGGGCACAGGCAAGACCACCTTCATCGACATGTGGGAACATGAACTCACAAAGGTGCCCGATCCGTACCCGGTGATTCATATCAACACATGGGAGACGGATTACACCGATCAACCGTTTGCATCATTGATTGTATCGATCCGCAAGTATGTGGCCGACTTCGACCGCGATGAAACAAACCTTGTTGAAAAAGGCTGTGAGAAATTCTCACGAACGGCCTGCAATTTGCTACACAACTTGCCTTCAATCGCTGTTTCCGTGGCATCAGGAGGGGCTGTCTCATTAAAACAAGCATTCGGCGGCCCGGATACATGTGACGAGATTGAACGCTATGAAGCATTCGCCAAGGCGATAGACACGTTCAAGCTCGAACTGACTGATTTTGTTGCCTGTGTGTCAACCGCACATGGAGGCAAACCTGTGCTTCTGATGGTTGATGAACTTGACCGCTGCCGACCGACGTATGCCATCGCCTTTCTGGAAGTCATTAAGCACCTGTTCTCGGTGCCCAGGCTCATCTTTGTTTTGGCAATCAATAAGGATGAGCTTGCCAAGTCGATGAAAGCCATTTACGGCGAGAGCAGCGATACCGTCGGCTATCTGAGACGCTTTTTCGATGTGGACTTCCGGCTTCCAGACCAAAGCGTTAACAGTTTCTGCGATCACCTGTTAGCGCAATATCATATCTCAGAAAAGCTTAGCACTGCGGACGACAAATATGGCTCGCTCGGACATCTGCAACTGGTTTTGCGGTTTCTTGCCAACGACACACATCTAGACCTCCGATCAATCGACAATCTAGTAAGGAGATTTTCGATTATCTTATCAATCTCGCCAAATATTCAGCCTGTGTCTGCTTTCATTGCGTTGCTTTTGTTTGTTAAGCGATTCCGACCGGATGTATATGCTTCTTTGCGAAACGAACACTCGTCGCTACGCGTCTTACTTGATAATCAGGACGCCTCTCATCTTCGTGGCATATTGAGTCGTATCCCAAGTACGACGCGGCTGGAGACAAATATGATTGTTCAAGGCTACGCTGAATATGGTGCTAACCAAGGGAAATTTGCTCAACTACTTTACGATATGAGACAGAAGCGGACGCAGAATATGGATGAAGTAGCAACACGTATCAAAGCCTATCAGATTGCAGAGATGCACGCAAAGAAAGCCTTTGGTGACGCTCCGTTCTATCGCTCCTGTCTGGATGCGATTGAACTGGCCAATAGTTTTGATGTCTCCTAGCCAGTGTCTTACCGATAGCCACGCGGATATTTCATAGGCCCTATGATTATCACAAATCCCAAAAGAGTGCGCAGACTCCAAGCAGCGAGGCGCAGCCCTTACCTGCCGATGCTGACCTTTGACATTCAGACGCTTTGCAAAAAGATCGCCAAAGCTCATTTTCCAGACCTACGGCTGCCGGTCTTTGTCTCTTTCGTGGAAGACGAGACCTTGGCCTGCGTTGTGAAGGAGACCGACCGCGCAGACATTTTTATCCACGTCCTGATGAATGACCCATCCACACCCCGCCAAGTCTTCCATCACGTTCTGACACACGAACTAATTCATCTGATCGTGCCGTATGAAACGATCAACGGCAAAGAGGTCTCCCACACACCCACGTTCTGGCTGCATGAAACCCGACTCGTGCCCGAACGGTCGGTCTCGTGGACCTGGATCTGGCGTTCTTTTGGCCGATGCCTGCGGCGCGATTACAAAAACGAGAGAATGTGTGTGACGAAAAAATGGAAAAGCTATGCCAACAGTACGCGGCCTTCATGGGGGGCGTGCAAGCGCGTGCAACCTTCGGACACAGGCGGGGCATGCACGCTATGAACACGATGCGGTTGCGTATGTGCCACGGAGCAGGGGCCGGGCAGCGTCTTTGCATCCTCGCCGCCAAGGTGGGGCAGGCATTCTTGCCTGCCGGTCGGCCCTCGCCACACGCATCCTCTGAGTCATCCCCATCGCAGACAGGAATGTCTGCGCCACACTATGCTGGACAGCCTCGCGCGCCCGGCGACCCGGTCAAGGTGGGGCAGGCATTCCTGCCTGCCGCGCAGACAGGAATGTCTACGCCACGGACAGGAATGTCTGCGCCACCCGCCATCTCCGCCCTCGAAGCCGAGATCGACCGGCTGGTCTACGATCTCTACGGCCTCACCGCGTCCGAAGTTGAAATTGTGGAGGGATAAGGTATGAGCACAGCCAGGGAGGGACACGTGAAGCAGGACATTGCCGCCGCTGTCGATCTGCAAGACCGGATTATCACCATCCGGGGGGAGAAGGTGATTCTCGACAGCGACTTGGCGGGAATCTACGGGGTGGAGACCAAGCGCTTGAACGAGCAGGTGCGCCGGAATGCAGACCGGTTCCCGTCAGACTTTGCTTTTGTTTTGACACCGCAGGAGGCGGCAAACTTGAAGTCGCAAGTTGCGACTTCAAGTTTTCATGGTGGACGTCGGAAAATCCCCCGCGTCTTTACCGAGCACGGCGCGCTTATGGCGGCCAATGTGCTCAACAGCAAACGAGCGGTGGAGATGAGTGTGTTTGTGGTGCGCGCCTTCACGAAAATGCGTACCGCGCTCTCCGATACCCGCGAACTCGCCCGCAAGCTGGCATCGCTCGAACGCGAGGTCAAGTCCCGGCTCGATTCGCACGATGCCGCCATCGTCGATGTCATGCAACGCATCCTGGACTTGATCGATCCGCCGGAACATCCTGCTCCACCGCCACCGCCGCGCCAAATCGGCTTCAGCGTAAATGAGTCCTCTGCCAGATACGCCACCCGTCGTCGAAAAAGCCAAAAAGGAGAATAGTCATTCAGCAACCTGAATCCGAAAGGACCACCCCATGACCCAACCCATCCGCAACATCCTTTGCGACCTCGGCACCATCCGTGAGAATCTGCTGGCATTCTCAGACGATGTTTGGCTCAACATCAACCACTTTAATGCCGATGCGGAAGCTGCATAGGGCCTATGATCACTAACCGAGGATGAACCATGACCACCGAACCCGACAATAGACCGCCGCAGATCATCATCTATGAGACCGATGACAAGGTAGCAAAGCTCAGTGTCCGCCTCGAAGATGAAACCGTCTGGCTCACCAACCTGCAACTCGCGGAACTCTTCCAGGTGTCGAAATCCACCGTCAGTGAACATATTAAAAACATCTTTGAAAGCGCTGAACTGTCGCCAGATGCAGTTGTTCGGAATTTCCGAACAACTGCCGCCGACGGCAAAACCTATGGCATGTCGTTTTACAGCCTCGACATGATTATTTCTCTGGGTTACCGCATCAACTCCAAGGTCGCCACCCAGTTCCGCCAATGGGCGACAGCCCGCTTGCGCGAATACATCGTGAAGGGTTTCGCAATGGACGATGACCGCCTGAAAGAACTCGGCGGCGGCGGATACTGGAAGGAACTTCTTGAGCGCATCCGCGACATCCGCGCCAGCGAAAAGGTCTTCTATCGCCAAGTCCTGGACATCTACGCCACCAGCGTTGACTACGACCCGGATGCCGACGAATCCGTCGCTTTCTTCAGAAAAGTGCAGAACAAGATCCACTTCGCCGTTCACGGGCAGACCGCCGCCGAAGTGATCCATAGCCGCGCCGATGCAGAGAAAGAGTTCATGGGCCTGCTGTCGTTCACAGGAAGCAGACCACACCTCGCTGACGCAGTGATAGCCAAAAACTATCTGACCGTGCCTGAATTGCGCGCGCTCGGTCAGATTGTGGCCGGGTATCTGGATTTCGCGGAACGACAGGCGGAACGCCAGGTGCCGATGACGATGCGTGACTGGGCGACACACCTGGATACGATCCTGACGGCTACGGGTGAGCGTTTGCTTGTCGATGCCGGAGGTGTCAGTCACGAACAAGCCGTCAAAAAGGCGCGAACCGAGTATGTGAAATACCAGGTGAGGACGCTCAGCGATGTGGAGAAGCAGTATCTTGCCAGCATCAAAGACGCCGAATCTGCCGTAAAAAAGAGGAAGCGGAAGTGAGTGCGTGTGATGGCCCGTTGACCATTATGACCGACCGCATCCTCGCCGCCAAGGTGGGGCAGGCATTCCTGCCTGCCGGTCGGCCGCCACCACACGCCCCTTCTGACTCATCGCCATCGCAGAACGGCGGCACTCCACAGCGCGCGCCGCGCAATCTCTTTGCTTATCGCTTCGCCTTCTTCACGTTTGGCGGAACTGGCGGCGGCGGGGCCAACGTAATGATCACGATCTCAAGCCGGGCTTGACGAGCAAGAGGAGATGAAATACTCTGCTCTCGATGTTAACTTGGGAATCGATCCCTTTGGCGCTCTTGGTTCGGGAGACCTGAGGTGCCTTTTCTTGTAGTAACGAAAGGAATGGTTTATGAAGACGCTTCTCGGGATTGCTTTAAGTGCTCTGGTTTGCGCTTCGGCTCTGGCACAGCAAAAGGTTAGCGGCGGATGGCCCCGCGTGTATCAGTACGCAGCGAGTCTGAACACGGCGGTCGCTCAGAACGCGAAGACCGTCAAGTATGCGGGTTGTGATCGCGAGATGGATATTGACGTCTGCTACCGTGTCAAAGGCAAGGTCTCGATCAAGGGTGTGATCGTGTTCGGCTGCTCGTGCGTGGATGAGGAGGAGTACACGACCCTTTCGGACGGTTACCCGATCATCTTGATGGCGACCTCTGCCGATAATTATCGGGGTGTCACGCTTGCAGCAGGCGAGGTCTGGACGGCCAACCGGCTGGGCAGCCCCCTTTCGTCTAAGGCAAAAGTCGCTGAGCTGGGCTTCGACACGCAGTTCTGGTCTGGACCGACCAATACGGGGCCTGCGTCCGCGAGTACGAACTCCGGCATGCCGGCTTCGGCACCGTCGGGGTGGTCGAGAGCGGCGACGGCTATGACATCACATCGATCTCAGGCGCGGTGATCGGTTCCGCGCTGGCGCCCTACTGCAGCGCCGATCAGAACAACTGCTCCCGCTGCGTTGGGAACGGCGCGTGCAACATCGCCATCGCCTTCGAGCCCTGCACCGTGGACGATTGTGCCCCTTACGATGGCGAAAATACGGAAACGGGCGTTGCCTTCGGCTCGTTCACCGTGAAGTACAACAAGACCCTCGCCAGCGCCATCAAGAACATCGCCAGCGAGGAGATTCAGGAAACCATCGACGTCCTCGTGCCGAAGGTGTTTGGCAAGAACGCCGTCGCCCCGACCTATGCGGCCCAACGGGTGTACGATATCACCTATGCCAACATCTCCGGTTGGGAGACCCATTCCTGTTGCCAACAAGCGAATTACTTGGTCGCGAATGGAGTGGGCGACGAACTCACGGCCACCTTTACCGACACGATGGGGCCGGGACCGATCACGTCGGTCACCGTGGAAGTCGCCATCGAGCACGCCTGCAACCTCGATTCCATGGTCTTCTCCTTCAATGGAGAGCAGATCGGCACGTGGGGTGCCGCCGAAGGCCCGGACTGCGACTGCGGAAATCCGAGTCTGGGGCTGGCCAGTTTCACCCTGACGGATCCCGCTACGTATCACTTCAACGGCGTGAACAGCATCACGATCATGCACACCGCCGCAGGTTCGTGCCACGAGGCCATCAGCGCAAATCCGGCATGGGGAAGCGGCGTTGCCTTCCGCGTGACGGTGAATCGGTAGAACGAATAGCCTGACCCCCGATTCCAGGCGCTTGCAAGGGTTTTGCAAGCGCCTGTTTAATTGGCGCAATCCACCCCGAGGTCACTCGTTTCGGAGCGCGGCGATCACGGGACCGCGCATCGCCAGGTTCACGGCCAGCCCGATCCACAGCAGGCTGCCTGCGACGATGGCGCCCAGCGTCAGCGCCAGTCCGGACCACGGCACGCGGACTTCAGGGGAGAGCAGGGCTGGCGTCACCGCCACTCCCGCCGCCAGCGCCCCCGCCACAATCCCGGCGAGGGCCAGCGCGCCATGCTCTGTGAAGAGCAGCCGCTGAAGGTGGTTTCGACGGAAGCCGATCGCGCGCAGCGCTGCCAGCTCCGCACGTCGTTCAAGAATGTTGCGCGCGGCGACCACCCCCAGGCCGGCGCTGCCCAACAGGACGCCCAGTCCGCCCAGCAGCATGAAGATGGACAGATAGGTGTTTTCCACGCTGTTGAATTCCGCCAGCCGCCGCGCCGTCGGCACACAGGCGATGCCGAGATCCGCCAGCCGCCCGGTGAGTTCGCGCTCAAGCTGGGCGACCCGGCCGGGCGGCGCATCCACCAGCAGCACGCGAGCGCCGCCGAGGGAGGGAAACCGCTGCAGGAGGTGTCGCTCAGCCACAATCAGATGACCCTGAAAAATGGACGGCGCAAGCCCGGCCATGAGCCGGATCTGGAACGAATGCCCCGCGTCGTCCGTGTAGGTCAGCGTGTCGCCGACCGCCTTGCCCAGTCCCCACCGGATCACCGCCCAATCGGCAATGGCCGGCACGGTGTCGGGCCCGAGGTCGCGATCCAGCAGGCGCCACGGATGCGAGGCGTCTGCGCCGTCGGCCACTTGGACGAAGGAGCAGGCGCCGCGCTGATCCAGCGCCGCCGGATCCACGCCCAGCAGATGTGGCATGGCGACGCGGTTGAGGTTGAGGCAGCTCGCATCGTCCCCTTCGCGCAAACGTAGCTGCGTGAAGCCCGCGCTGGCGGCCGATTCGGTCGACAGCCCGAATCGCGCGCGGCCCCGGGCGCTGTTCAAGTCGTGTGTCAGCGGCAGCGTCGTCTGGCCCCACAGCGCGTAGCCGCCGGTTCCGCTGGTCCGGTCGCCTGGGTCCCGGACCGTGCCGCGTCGGTTCGCAGCGACGGCGCTGACGAGGAACACGCCGAGTGCAACCAGCGCGATGCAGGCCAGGCTGCGTCCGGGCCGCAGCGATACGCCGCTGATGGCCAACCGGAGACCGCTCGGCGCCCGTCGCGCCGCCGCTTGTTGCAGCAGTCCCAGGGCGCCGTGGCTGATCGCGAGCAGTCCCGCCAGCACCAGGCTTCCCGAGGCGAAGAACGCGCCGGCGGCCGCCTGCCCCTCTCCGGCGGGAACCCGACCGGCGACAACCCCGGCGGCCAGGAGGCAGCCCGCGCCGGCCAGCAGGGAGCGGCGCGTCGGGAGGCGGGTGCCCGCGCCCGTCCCCCGGCGTCGCAGCTCGCTGGGGGTCGTGCGCATCTGCCCGCGGATCACCCAGGCCATGCTCGCGACAGCGGCCAGCACGACGACCGCCGCGCCGATCGCGACCGAACCGGGCCGGACATGCATCTGAAAGGCCGAGGTGCGCACGGCATCGCGCCAGACCGTCTGCAGCGCCCGGAGAATCACCGCGTCATATCCTGCGGCGAGACACCCGCCGACGACCGTGCCGGCCACAGCCAGCGTCAGCCCCTCCGCGATCCGCAGATTTCGGAGGGTTCGCGAAAGGAAGCCCAGGGCTCGCAGCGTGGCGGTCTCATCCGCGCGCTGCTGCACGTTGAATGCAAAGAGGAGCGCGGCCAGCAGCACGGCGGCGGCAATCAGAAAGAAGCTCAGTCCGGTGAAAAGCTGTCCGAAATCCACGGCTTCGCGGCTGGCCGCCAGTCCCGCCGCCTTGGCTGGCTGGATGACGAAGCCCAGATCCCGGGCGCGCATCGCGCGGCGAAGCGTGTCGGCGACCGCCGCCGCATCGCCGGCCGCGCGTGGAAAGCGCAATGCCGTATAGACGCCGAACCGGTTGCTCCAGAGCCGCTCGGCGGCTGTTCGCGCGAGATAGAGCTTCGGCAACGGGCCGTAGGCTTGCCAATAGGCTTCGTCCTGATCGCGGATGCCCCGCAGGTCAATGGGAATCCCGGGATCCCAGTCCCGGCAGTTCGCGGTGTCCGAAAGTCCGGGGATGACGGGCGCCAGCCGGCGATCCGCTGCGGCAACGTCGGCTGTCGGAACGATTCCGGCCACCGTGAAGGCGGAGGTGCGCTCCTCCAGGCGGCCGCCAGCGTCGACCGCATAGTAGGCGAGGGTCAGCGGGCTTCCCGGCGACACTCCCAGATCCTCCGCCAGCCAGTCGTTGATCAGCACCTCGTCATCCGCCAGTGCTTCGGGCACGCGCGGCGGCCCGGCCGCGCTGGCGAATGAATAGGGGGTTGACCGTCCGTTGGATTCGATGCGGTTGACGAAATACGTGATGACGGGGCGGATCTCCGCCGCCGTCCGGAACGCGGCCTCGGCGACCGCCTGCGCGATGAATACCTGGTCCGACAGCAGTTCAACGCCGCCATCCGGCAGGAGTTCCAGGCGGAGTCCCGCATCGTCCAGCCGCCAGCACGCATCCAGCCTCGCCTGCCAGGCGTCTGGGGTTGCGGCGGCGGCGCCAGCCGGGCCGGCCTGGATCAGCAGGACATTGGCGCGGTCCGCGAGGTCGAGCTGGGCACCGAGCCACGACAGCGGCACAAAGACGGTGGGCGGCGGATTTTGGGTGGTCTTGAGGGTGAAATGGCCGAAGGCGTCCGGCGTCTGCACGCCCGCCACGCCCAGCCGCCGTGACCAGGTGTCGGCCTCTCGCGCCGCGAGCGTCAGGTCGGCGGGGAGGCCGCCGGGCTTGCGCAGGCGCAGCACCACGGCGTCGCCCGGCCCCTTCATACCGAGACGGTCGGCCAACGTGCCGTTGATCAAGCAGGCACCGTCTTCGAGGCGCGGCGGCGCGGCCGGGCGCGGCGCCAGTCCCCAGAAGGCGTCGTCCACGCCGACCACCTGCACGTCGTTGACGCGGCGGTCGCCCTCCGGTGTCAGCGCCACGCCGTTGAGCAGCAGCGCCGCCGCGATCCGGTCGGCCGACCCCGCGCGCAGGCGTCCCGCCAGATCGGCTCGGAAAAAGCGTTCCGGCGCGACGAGGACGAAATCGCTTCCGCCCAGACGCGACAGCGTCAGACGAGTCAGGCTGTAGCGGACAGAATCTCCGACCATGAGCGCCCCGATCAGCACGGTCGCGGCAACCGCCGTTCCCAGTACCACACCCAGAAGGGTGCGCCGGTGGAAACGGAGGCTCCCCAGAAGATAGCGAATCGCGGTCATATCGCCTTCCGGCATATTTCAGCTTTCAGTTTTCAGCATTTCAGCTTTTTCTCAGTGTCACACCGTTCGCTCGACGTTGAGCACAAACGCCTTGACCGCGCCATTCTTCCCGAGCTTGCCGCGCAGGGCGGCGAGGGTATCGGCGAGGGCGTTGGCCTCCGCATCGTCCACGACGAAGAGGGAGAGGGTATTGGCGCCGGGCCAGATGTGGTCGTCGAGGCGGGGGCCTGCGGACCGCCCCACGCCCACGACGCGGGGCACCTTGGTGTAGTTGACCGCGCCCACTACGGCCGCAGCCGCGAGCACCTCGTTCTCCACCGCCATGTTGTAGACCGCCATGACCATTTTCATGCTGTCATCCCCCGTGTTCACCTCCGTGTGTGTGATGCACACACTCCCACACACCTCCCACACCCACACACATCCCCGCACCCACTTACTTCCTCCCGGCCCGCGCCGGGCGGTCGCGATGGAACATCGAGTACACGATCGGCACCACGACCAGTGTTACCAGCGTGGCGAAGCTCAAACCGCCCACCACCGTCACCCCCATGGGCTTCCACGTTTCCGAGCCCTCGCTGTGCGCAAGGGCCAGCGGCAACATGCCAAACACGGTCGTCAGCGTCGTGATCAAGACCGGCCGCAGCCGCTGCCGACCCGAATGCCGTATGGCGTCGGCCAGCGATTCCCCTCGCGCCCGCAGGATGTTGATGTAGTCCACGAGCACGATCGCGTTGTTGACGACCGTTCCGATCAGCAGGATCATTCCGATGTAGGTGAAGATGTTGAAGGTCATGCCGAAGCCGAGGAGCGCGTACACCACGCCGGTGAAGGCGAAGGGCAGGGAGAGCACGATGATAAAAGGATCTTTCAGGGATTCGAACTGCGCGGCCATGACCATATAGACCAGCACCAGTCCCAATATCAGCAGCAGTTGCATGTCCCGGAAGGCCTCCGCTTGTTCCTGAACCTCGCCACCGTAGTAGATCGAGACGCCCAGGGGCAGGACGACTTCGGCGTCGATGGTTCGCCGGAGGTCGTCGGCCACTTCGCCCACCGAGCGTGCGTCCGTGTCCATCCCGACGGTGATCATCCGTTCCTGGTCCTTGCGCTCGATCTCCAGCGGCCCGAGTGCTTCCTGCACGGTGGCGACGGCGTCGATGCGGATGCGTCGGCCATCGGGCAGGCCGATCTCGGAATCGAGAATGTCCTTCATCGATATCCGGCGCGTCTCGGCCAGCCGCATGTAGATCCGGTACTCATTCTCGCCGTCGCGGTAGGTCGAGGCCTCCAAGCCGTAGAACAGCGTCCGGATCGTCTCCACGATGTCGGAGACATTCAGTCCCAGCGTCGAGGCCTTGAGCCGGTCCACGTCCACCACCAATTCCGGCTTGCCCGGATCGAGGCTGATGCTGGCGTCCTTTGCGCCGGGTATCCGATCGGCGATCGCCTTGATCTGCGTGGCGATCTGGCTGGTCTCGGCCAAGTCAAACCCCAGAATCTGCACGACGATGGGTTTGCCGCCTCCGCCGTGCCGGCCCATGGCGCGGTTTTCGGTGGACATTGAGACCCGGCTGATTTCGGGCCAATCGTGCATCCGTTCGATGACGGCGCGTCCCAGATCGCGGCTTGACCGCGTGCGCGTGTTGATCGAGGCCAGCTTGAAGTCCACGTTGCCCAGATGCGAGGCCGAACGACCGCCGAAGCTGAAGCCCCCGCCGCCGCACTGCCAGCGCGAATGGATGATCCAGTCGGCCGGGATGATCTCCTCCGCCAGCGTCACGATCTTCCGGCAGATCTCCGTCGAGACCTCCACCCGTGTTCCGACCGGCAGTTCAAACCGGATCGAGAGGTCGCCCGAATCCTGCGACGGCGCATACTCGGTGCCGATGAGGGGCGTCAGCGCCAGGGATGAACAAAACAGCAGGATCGCCCCAGCCAACACGACGAGCCGATGTCGCAACGCCCAGGCCAGAGCGCGCTCGTAAAACCGCTCCAGTCCCACGAAACCCGCCTCGCTCACATGAAACACCCAGCGGCCAACGCGCCCGCCGCCGATGGTCGTCTCGTTGACAACGGTGAGCCACTTCGAGCTGAGCATCGGCGTCAACATAAGCGAGCAGAGCAGGCTGGCCAGCAGCGTGATGGAGATGATGCCGCCGAGCTGGCCGAAGAAGACGCCGCTGGTGCCCTTTACGAAGACCAGCGGGACGAAGACCACGACCGTCGTCAGCGTGCTGGCGGAGATCGCCAGACCCACCTCGTCGGTGCCGAACATGGCGGCCTCGGCCCGGTTCTCGCCCCGGTCCATCCGGCTGCTGATGTTCTCCAGCACGACCACGGCGTTGTCCACCACCATGCCGATCGCGATCGCCAGCGCCGAGAGCGTCACCACATTGATCGTCCAGCCCTTGAAGAACATGAAGGCGAAGCTGATGATCAGGGAGAAGGGGATCGTCAGGAGAATCACCGCCGACGAACGGACGCTGCGCAGGAAGAACAGCGTCGTGAGAATCACGAAGAAGCCGCCCCACAGAACGGTTTTGGAGACGTTGCCGAGCGACTGCCGGATGAAGTCGCTGGTGTCGGCCAGAACCGACAGCTTCACATCCGAAGGCAGGTGCTGCTGCAGCCGTTCGACCTCGCGGCGCACGTCGCGGGCGACCTGCACGGTGTTGGCGCCGGACCGCTTCTGAACCATGAACATGACCGCGTCGCGGTGGTTGACCTCGCTGTAGCGCTGGCGCTCGGTGAAGCCGTCGCGTACGGCCGCCACATCGCGCAGATACACGGCCGCGCCGTCGCTCCGCTTGAGCACGATGTTGCCGATCTGCTCCGGGCTGCTGTATTCGCCGGGGACGCGGACGGTGAATTCGACCGCGCCGGATTTGATGCTTCCCGCAGGCAGCGTCAGGTTTTCAGCGGCGATCACCCGCTGCACTGCGCCCACGGTCAGCCCGTAACCGGCCAGCTTGATGGGGTCGAGGTCGATGTTGATCTGCCGCTCCAGTCCGCCGAACACCTGCACGGCGCCGACGCCTGGCACCCGTTTAAGCCGGTCGCCCACCTCGCGGTCGATCAGATCGTAGAGTCCCTCCCAGCTCTCCTTGGCCGTGGCGCCGAAAAAGACGATCGGCATGGAGGAGGAGTTGAATTTCAGCACGATGGGGTTGTCGGCGTCTTTCGGCAGCCGCCGCTTGGCAAACTCCAGCTTGTCGCGGATATCGTTGGCCGCCTCGTTCAGGTCGGTGCCCCACTCGAAGAGGCAGGTGACCGTGGAGAGACCCTCGCGCGTCCGGCTGGTCAGTTCGCTGAGGTCGCTCACCGTGGCGAGCTGCTTCTCGATCACGCGCGTGACCTTGTTTTCCACGTCGGTGGTGCTGGCACCCAGCCAGGCCGTGGACACCGTGATCGACGGGTTCTCCAGCTCCGGCATCAGATCCACCGGCAACCGGGTGTACGAGACTAGCCCCAGCACGAGGATCGCCAGGAAGACCATCGCCGTCAGCACGGGCTGGCGGACGCCCACTTCAGCAAGTTTCATTCGCCGCCCCCTGTCCGATTGACCCGCACGCCGTCGGAGAGTCGGTGCTGGCCGCTGATCACCAGCTCTTCGCCCGCCGCGAGACCCGACAGGACCTCGACCATTCGCCCTTCGCGGACGCCCGGCACGATCTCGCGGGTCTCCGCGTGATCGCCGCTGACCACAAAGCCCAGGTAGCGCATGCCGCGGCGAAGCAACACGTCAAACGGCACAGCCACGACATCGCGCCGCTCGCCCAGGATGAGGCGCCCCTCGGCGTACAGCCCCGGCCGCAGGAGCCACTCGCCGCGCGCGTTCTTGGCGTTGGGCAGCCGCACCTCGATCGTCGCCGTGCGCGTCACCGAGTCCACCACCGGATGCACATGGGCGACCACGCCAGGGAAAACCACCCCCGGCGCGGCATCGGCCCGCACGTCCACGCGCGTCTTCCCGGGCTCGATCTGTGGCAGGTAACTCCCCGGAACCGCGACGAGAAACTTCAGTTCCTCGAGCGGCAGGATGCCGACGATCGTCGTGCCGCTGTTGACCATCGCGCCGGGATCCACCCCTTTGAAACTCACAACGCCGTCCATCGGGGCGCGCACGAACGCCTCGCTGAGGGCCACTTCGTTCACGGTCAGCGCGGCCTCGGCCTGCCGGACCTGCGCCTCGGCCTGGTTCACGCCAGCGGAGGCTCGGTCAAAATCGGAAACCGCGAAATCGCGCTGTTGCTCCGTGGTGGATCCCTGTTCAAACAGGCGCTTCATGCGGGCCGACTCGCGCGCCTTGTCCGTGCGGTTGACGACGGCCGATTCGAGGGCGGCCTTGGCGGTCGCCACGGCGGCCCGGGAGGCCGCGACCTGAGCGTCCAGGTCGCGGTGGTCGAGCTCGGCGACCACCTGGCCGGCCGCCACGCGCGATCCTTCAAAAATCGGCTGGTCGTCGGCGTCGACGAGCCGTCCCAGGCGCCCGGATATCTTCGGCCGCAACTCGACGCGCAGCACCGCCTCGAGCGCGCCGGTAAGTGTGATCACGTCGGCGAGGTTGGTGCGCCCGACGAGAGCCGTGCGTATCGGCATCGCCAAATCACGCGGCGGCGCTGGCGGCGGATGTGCCTGCTCCCGCGCCCACTTCATCCCGTAATACGTTCCCGCCAGCATCGCCACAACGGCTACGCTGAAGATCGCTCCCTTGCCCACTCGATTCATAATGCTCCTTATCGGGCGGCCTGCGGTCACGGTTCTGCGCGCAGCTCGTCCAGTCCCAGCGTTCCCGTAGCCCGCTTGAGGGCCAGCCTCGCCATGTTGTGATCGTACAGCGCCTGATAGTAGAGTCCCTGCGCCTGGGTCAGGGCTGAGCGGGAATCAACCACCTCGACCTCGGTGTTGATCCCCTCGGTGTAGCCAACCTGGGCGAGGCGGCTTCCCTCCTTCGCCCGTTCCAGATTGCGTGCCTGAGAATCGATCAGCTCGTCGGCGTTGGCCAGCGCGAGGAGCGCCTGCTGCACATCGAGGAAGACCCCCTCCTCGGCGTTCCGCAGGTCAATCTCGCGTTGCGTCAGGCGCGCCCGTTCGACGATCCGGTCGCCCTCGCGGTCAAAGCCGTCGAGGAGGGTCCAGCGGGTCTCGACGCCCACGAGCCAAGCCTGCGTTCCGTCGTCGTCGCGGGTATGGGTGGCCCGCCGGCTGGCGGTCAGGTCGATTGCGGGAAAGTAGCGGCTGCGGATGGCGGCCAGGGACTGGCGCTGCATGCGGATGCGCGCCTCGGCCTGGCGCAGTTCGGGGCGGTACAGGTAGGCCGTCCGCAGTGCGGTTTCGAGGGAGGCTTGGGTCGGCACGTGGGTCAGCGCATCGGCCGGGGTGACGACCGCATCGGGCGCGGCGCCCATGGTGCGCAGCAGCCGGGTCCGGGCCATCACCAGATTGTTCTTCTGCTTGATGGCCGCCGCGCGGAAATTGGAGACCTCGACCTCGGCCCTCAGCACGTCGTATTGTGAGGCCACGCCGCTGTCAAACTTCTTGTTCGCCTCGGCGAGCTGAGCCTCGGCCGAGGCGACGGCCGCCTCGTTGACCTCGTGTAGCTTCTGCGCCAGCAACATGTCGTAGTAATCGGCCATCGTTTGTCCGATCGTCGCCTGCACCTGCCGGTTGACTCCCTCTTCCGCCAGGTAGGATTGCAGCCGCGCCGCCCGGAGCCCGGCCGTCGCGCCGCCCGCCCGGAACAGCGGTTGCCGCGCCGTAACGTCGAAAACATGCCGCGCATCATCTGTGCCCTTGCTCAGCGTCGACCCCGCCGAGACCGTTGGCGTGGCCAGGACCAGCGCCGAAACCACCTGACCGCGAGCGACTTCCTTTTCCAAAACCGCGCTTTGTAGCGCCCGGTTGTAGAGCAGGGCCGTCTGGACCGCATCGGCCACCGTCAGCCGATCCAACGGCACGGGCTCGTCGATGGCGGCCCGCTCCGCCTGCCACGCCTCGAATGCGCGGGCGCGGTCGTGCTGGATATCCGCGCGGATCACGCCGCTGCTCATGCACCCGCCTGACAAAGCGGCACAGGCCGCCGCCACGCAGGCGGCGGTGACCGCGCGAGGAGCGATCCGACTGAGAGCGGTTATCGCCGTGAATGTCATGTCTTGTCAGCCTCGCAGTCTTGCAGGTTGATTCCCGAAACCCCCGCGATCCGCAGGGCCATCCGTTCAATCATCGGCAGCTTGTCGCGCAGTTGCGTCTCGGGGGCCTGGTGCGACCAGTAGCGGCTGGCGGCCAGAACAAAGCCGTCGACCGCCAGCGCCACGGTCACCGGATCTTCCGCATCGGGTTCGTCGGTGCGCGGCAGGGCACCGATCAACGCGGCCAGCCGGTCGATCAGCGCCCCGTGAAACCGGGCAAACAGGGCGTGGATTGGAACACCGTAATCGCCTTTGCCGCCGCCGATGCCGCCTGAGGCCATCACCTTGAAGAAGCCCCGGTGGCGCTCAATGTCCTGCACGCGGATGCGAACAAAGGCGCGCAGCGCGGGGGCGGCCCCGTCCGTCGCCGTGAGCGGGTCGAGCTGCGCGACCATATCGGCGAGGATGTCCTCAATCACATTGCGGCAGAGATCGGCCTTGCTGGCGAAGAAATTGTAGAGCGAGCCGACCGAGAAACCGGCGGCGGCGGCGATCGCCTCCATGGTTGCGGCGTCAAACCCTTCGGCGGAAAAAACCCGCTCGGCCGCCGACAGGATATCCTGACGGGACAGGTCGCGTTCCCGCTCCCGTCGCCGTTCCTTCAGGTGATGCCGCGCGGCACTCGCCGTCATTCTGAATCTCCGTTCATTTTTGTTAACGTTCCTATAGTACCATGAGCAGCCGTTCAGCGGCAAGGCCAATATGGCCGAGGCCAATATGGCCGAGCAAACTTTTCTATTGAACGAAGCCCGCCGCTGTGGTATAACGACCGCCCATTTTGCTATCCAGTGAAGTGGAACGGGCGGCCACCTCCGTCCAGGGCTTTCAGGCTGACTGCCCTGTCGGTTGATGTTTGGCTGCCTTCAACGTGTCCGGCGCGCCGCGCCGTAGACAAAGAGGTATGACGTCATGCCCAAAATGAAAACAAAAAAAGCCGCGACGAAGCGGTTTAAAATGTCGGCCACGGGCAAGGTGTTGCAGAGCCAGGGGGGCAAGTCCCACCTGAACGCCTGCAAATCGCGCAAACGCAAGCGCAATCTCCGTGGCATGTGTGTGCTCAGTGAGGCGGACCAGCCGCGCATCAAACGCATGTTGTCGAACTACAAAGGCTGAATAAGGAGAGTAGCCCATGCCCAGAGTTACCAATGCCCCGGCGTCGCGCGAGCGCAGGCGCCGGCGTCTAGACCTCGCGAAGGGATTTCGCGGGTCACGCAGCAAGCTTTTCCGTCAGGCGACTGAGGCGGTTGACCGGTCTCAGCGGCTGGCGACGGTCCACCGCAAGCAGCGCAAGCGGGATTTCCGTCATCTGTGGATCGCCCGCGTCAACGCGGCGGCCCGCGCCAATGGCATCACCTACAGCCGGCTGATTGAAGGCCTGACCAAGGCGAACATCACGCTGAACCGCAAGATGCTGGCCGAGATCGCGATCCACGATGGCGAGGGATTCAAGGCGATCATCGAGAAGGCGCGCGCGGCGCTGGCCTGAGTGTATCAGGCATGAACTCCAACACGCCCCGGCTGCAAAACAGCGTTTTGCGGACGGGGCGTGTTGTTTTCTGCGGCGCGTCCGGTGAACGTGCGCCGTGCGTGCGCCGGATCGTCAGTCGAGCAGATTTCCGGCTTCCTTGCGGACGGCCTCGCGGGACTCGGCAGAGGTGACGCTTTCAAGCGCCTTCTTGTAGTAGGCGGCCGCTTCGGCACGGGCGGCGGCGGCGGCCTCCGCATCGGGGATTGTGGCGAGGATTTCGGCGATGCGCAGGGCGTTGCGTCCGCGAAGCATGTCGGGGGTGTGTTGAACGCCGGTTGTAGGGTCATAGGTGTCGGCTTCGGCCAGGTCTCCGAGGCAGGTCATGAACATGCGGAAGTGCTCGACGGCCTCACGCGGCTTGTTCGCCTTGAGCGCGCGGTGGGCCTTGACCTTGCACAGCGCCATCGTGTGCCAGGATGCGTCGCGCCCGGGAACGCCGGCTTCCAAATACGATTCGGCGAGGTCGAAGTCCTCCAAGACGAAGGCACCGTCGAGCCGCATGGTCTTGAGGGTCTTGACGGTCTCTTCGTTGGCGCCGATGAGGAGCTGGTTGGCGATGGGGATGAGCTGCTTGAGTACCGCCGTTTCGTCGATCAGGTCGTAGAAGAAGCGGATCAGGAGGGCGCTCACGACGGGGGTGGGGATCTTGGCGTTCAGCAGGGCTTCGAGCCGCCGGGGCAAGGCGGCTCGGTTGGTCGCCATCGCCGATTCGGCCCAGTGGCGGGCAGCCTGGGAGACGGCAGCCTTGCCGCCCGGCTGGAAGATCACCGCTTCGGCGCAGGCGTCCACGATGTCCAGACGCCCCGCACGGCGCGCGGCCGGGAGGATTTGGGACATCAGGTTCTGCAGCGCGGCATCGGGAAGCGTTTCGGCGGCGGTCTTGAACAGATCCTGAGCCGCATCCCACTGGGCGCGGCCGGCGGCCAGCCGGATCGAGCTGGTCAGAAGCAGATGCGTCCGATTTTCGCGGTCTCCCTCCGCCGACGCGACTTGTTTGCTGAGGGTTTCGAGATCATCCCACCGACCGGCGGCGATCATCTGTTCGAACGCGCCGGTTAGCACCGCATCGGCGGCATCGGCGGGAAAGGCGGCGAGGATCACGGACAGGGCGTCGGCGGCTTGCTCCATATCGGGCAGCCCGAGAGCGGCGAAGAACCGCCACTCGGTCGCTTGCCGGACCAGTTCCGCGTCGACCTGGGGGAGGGATGCGACCGAGGATGCGAACGCAAAGGCTGGAGCGGCCCCCTCGTTTTCGTTCAGGTAGGGAAGCAGCAACTGGAGCCCGATCCGCGCGCAGGCGACCGGACCGTTCGTGCAAGCTGCCAGCACCCGATCACGAACCGGATCGGTGTGTCCGGCAAAGAGGCGGATGCGGATCGCTTCAGAAAAGATCTCGTCGGCCCAGGGCTCATAACTCGAATTTTCGAGCAGGGCGTCGAAGACGCGAACCGCCTCGTTGGTCTGACCGATCCCGAACAGTTCATTGGCCTGCTGGTAGGCCTCCTCCATCCCCTGCCGGTATTTCTGCTCGAGGGCCATCGCCGCCGCCGAATCGGGGTCGCGTGCCCCGGACGTGGATGTGTCCTTGTTGCACCCGAACGTCAACACAACGGTCGCGGCGATCAGCCCCATCGACGCAGACACACACATACGTTTGAACATGCCGAACCTCCACATGCGCCACGGGCAGAGCGGACGCCCGCGCGGGCATCGGCTCACGCCGTCACAAAATAGCGGCGCTCATTATAGGGAAACCCCCGTGGCATGGCAAGCGCGGGTTTAGGGTAAACATTTGGGCTTGCTAGGATAGAACGGCGGGGCCATAATCATCAAAACAGGAGATCTTATGGATGCCGTTCAGCTTGAATCGCCCCCCTCGGATGGGCATACGCTGTTGATCATCGAACCAGTCGCCGAAGCGCGTGAGCGCTTGGCTGCGGTGTTCGCCCGGGAAGCCTACGAACTGCATCAGGCGATCACCCCTCCCCAGGCATTGACCATGGCGGCGCTGATCACGCCCGACCTGATCCTGCTCGGCCCCGGTCTGGCCGAACAGGCGCGCGCCGACGTGTGCCGGCAGGTCCGCATTGATCCCCTGCTGAAGGACATCCCCATCATCAGCGTCGTGGCGGACAGCGGGCTCAGCGTGCGGTTGAGAGCCCTGGAGGATGGCGCGGACGACGTGTTCGCCGAGCCGGTCAACGTCCACGAAGTGCGCCTGCGGGTGCGCCACATTCTCCGGCAGGACCGGCCGAACAAGCTCACCGCGCAGCGGCTGGAATACGAGCGTGCGCAGGGCGAGATGGAGACCGCGCTGGACGCCATTCTCGAGAAATGGGCGTTCTCGCAGGAAATGATCGGCGTGGAGACAGTCGGGCATACCCGGCGTGTCGTCGACCTGACGCTCGCGGTGGCCCGGCAGTTGCAGATTCCGGAGCACGAAATGCCCATGATTCGCCGGGGGGCGATTCTTCACGACATCGGGCGGGTCGCCGTGGATCAGGATGATGTGCTCGCCTGGAGCACGCTCGCCCCCGGCGATCAGGCGCGCGTGCGGCAGCACCCGTCGCGCGCGGAGGAGCTGTTGTGGCCGATTCCCCTGCTGCGCCAGGCGCTGGCGATTCCCCGGCACCACCACGAGCGGTGGGACGGTTCGGGCTATCCGAAGGGACTGCAGGGCGAGGCCATCCCCCTGGCCGCCCGCATTTTTGCCGTTGTCGACGTGTATGACGAACTGTGCGCGGGCCATCCGCGGCGGCCCGCCTGGCAACCCCATCAGGCGCTGGCCATGATCCGGACCCAGTCGGGCAAATGGTTTGACCCGGCCGTGGTGGCCGCGTTTGTGAAAAGCCAGCCCCTGCTCACCGCGCCCATCCCGACGCCCCAGCGGAAGGCCGTCAGACAGAAACGCGTCGCGCGGAAGCGCCGGTTTGCGGAGCGGCTTTCACTCAGCCGGCGCGGCGCGTGGGCGCAATTGGTGGTCGCGTCGCTGCTGATCACGGTCCTCCCCATGCTGTGCCTGATCTGGATGTGGCAGGCCGATGTCAACGGCCTGCTGACCTCGTCGGTTGCGGCGGGCGTGTCGGTGGTCACGATCGCCATCATGCTCGCCGGCTACACACTCCTCGGCAAATACCCGCTGAACATCGTGCGCATGCGCAACTATCTCCGGATGTTGGCGAGCGGTGACATGCCGGTGCGCGTACACTTGTCGAACGACACGGACGATCTGACCGCCATGCAGCAATACATGGCGGATATCGTTCGGCAGGCGGCCGATCGCATCCGGGTGATTCA
>VGWG01000032.1 GCA_016873675.1 Lentisphaerota bacterium
TATCTCGCAGCGCGCATTGGCAAAGCGCGCGGCGGTGTCGTTTCGCGGATTGCAACTCCTTGAAAAAGGGGGACACAACTGGGAAGTCATGACCGTTACCCGTGTCGCCGAGGCGCTCAATCTGCCCGGACAAGGGGTGGATCTGGTGGTAGATCGCTTTCTGCGTATGCTCCCTGATTCGATATCTGAAATCTCGATTCGCATGCTGCTGGATGGCTTCGATTCGTGGAAGACGCATCTTTTCGACTTTGTGGACGCCTATCGGGCGACGGCCAAGAACGAGTTGCTGGAACCGCCAACGTACGGATTGGACCCCCGACTGCAAGCGCTCTGCGCATCCACGGTCGAAGCGCTTTGCGCAGAAAAGGGTCGGAACGCTCCGGCGTGGTGTGCCGGTGTGCCGTCACTGCCCCGCCCTTGGTTTGTGTCAGGAATCGAGAATCTCAAGGCTATGTCACTGGTGGAGTCGCCGGTGTGGTTCCGGTCGCGGAATATCTTTGTGCTGGGGAACTTTCTGAGCAGGGCCTGACCATGTTGGACGCCAAAACCATTCGCAAGCTGTTCGAAGCGTTGAATGCCGAGTTGGCCGCGCGCGGGGTCAAAGGAGAAATCGGCCTTTGCGGCGGCGCCGTCATGTGCCTGGTATTTCAGGCACGTGAGTCGACAAAAGATGTGGACGCGATCTTTCACCCCACCTGCGAAATCCGGGAGGCCAGCCGGGCGGTGGCTGCCCGGCTGGACTTGGCTGAAGACTGGCTCAACGATGCAGCCAAGTGCTACTTTCTCAAATCCCCACCGGTTCACGAGGTCATGGAACTCTCCCATCTCCGCGTCTGGGCGCCGCAAGCCGAATACATGCTGGCGATGAAATGCATCTCGGCCCGCTTCGACTCCCATGATCTGGACGACGCGAAATTCCTGCTCCGGCACCTCGAAATCAATACCCCCGAACAAGCCTGCAGCATCATCGAGCAGTACTATCCCCGCCACGTCATCCCGCCCAAGACGCAATTCCTGCTGGAAGAACTGCTCGGCAGCGGCTGAAGAGGGAGGGAAGGCCCGTCCCGAAAGGCGCTAAGTTAAGCGATGCTTCCGATTTTAATCCTAATCGTAATCCGTCGCAAAAAAGAAACGGGAGAGGCGCTTGCAGAACCCCTGCAAGCGCCGGTTGCAGGTTTCAGTGTTCAGGTTTCAGGAAGACGCAATACTGTCTGGTTGCAGGCGTTTCTTCCTGACACCCAAAACCTGACACCTGAACACTCCTCTTGCAAAACGGGGTTTTGCAAGAGGCTTGGAAAAATAAATATTTTTATTTTTTGTGGAAATGAGACCTCCTCGATGCTTTATGGGGGTGGAAGGGCCGATGGTCGGCCTTACACAACAACCGAAAGAGGAGGGTTATCATGAGAGCTCCACACGTCAACCACATCTGCATCGCCGGCTGTCTGACTCAGGATCCGGTGTTGCGCAAAGTTCCGTCCGGCGCATCGGCGGGCGATTTCCGGCTCGCGGCGGACGATTCGTATACCGACAAGGAGGGGAAAACGGTCGGCCAGACCTGTTTTCTGACGGTCAAGACCTGGGGCAAGACCGCCGACCTGGTGCATCAGTACGTCAGCAAGGGCGATCCGGTGCTGGTCGAAGGGGTTCTGGCTTACGAGACCTGGGAAAGCAAGACCGGCGAGAAGCGGAGCCGTCTGTTCGTCCGGTCACACCGGGTGCACTTCCTCAAGCCGCGGCCCGCCGGGAGCGAACCGATCCCCGTCGCAGAGCCCCTGCCCGCCGAAGCAGCCGAGGCGACTGCGGTACCCAGAACGGGTGATGAGGATGTCATGCCGTTTTGATCCAACACGCGCGAGGTGAACCATGAATGACACGGCTTATCAGACATTCCAGGGGCGGCTGGCGTTCTACCATCCGAACCAGACGGGCAAGGGGTGCGCGGTTCGTTTCGAGCTGCGCCCGGCGCGGCGCGGCCGCGACGGATATGTGTTTGCCGAGCTGGCACGACAGAAAAGCGCTGCCAGTCGCCAGAACGGCGCGATTCAAGGGGCGACGTTTGATTGGGAGGGCCGCGTCGCGGTCAAGCTCGGCCTCACCGACGTCTGCGCCCTCCTCACGGTGCTCGAAGGCCGGGTCGCGGCCGCTGGCGGGGACAAGGGGCTGTTTCACCAGACCGAGGGCGCGACCGCCGTGATCACCTTCCGGCGGATGGAGCAGCCGTTTGCCGGATACGCCTTGGAGGTCTCGCGCAAGGAAAAGGGAAAGGAGGGCGCCGAACCGGTGCGGCTCCGGATCGGCCTCTCCGAGGCGGAGGGGTGCGGCCTGCGGCAGGTGCTCGCCGCCGCCGTCTTCCACCTCTGCTTCTATGCGACCACCGTGTTCCCGGCCGATGGCGACGCGGAGACCGAGTAATGGGTCAGTTTCCAAGAGAGTTGATGCGCGTTGGGGAGCGGCGTCCTCGCCGCTGTCCAACGCCCAACGCCCAACAGAAACCGCTGCGTCCGATCAATCCGCTCGCATAGGAACTTGAAGCATGCACTACATCACAGAAGTCGAGTACGAATCGGGTTATCGTCTTCGGTTGCGGTTTGAAGACGGAAGCTTCCGAAGGGCCGATTTGACCGACCATCTCGACGGCGACGTGTTCGAGCCGCTACGTGACGTCCATCTGTTTCGGACTGCCCGCTTGAATACCGACATTGACACCGTTGTGTGGGACAACGGCGCGGATATGTCGCCCGACTTCCTGTATGAAATCGGCCAACCGCTTGACGACGCAACGGCGCTCAAAGTGGCGGAACAACGGGCGCCCTATGACGGCGGTCGCGACAGCGCGGGACAGACGCCAATGGGGCCATAAATGTCTTGTCGTGTTCCACATGACGTGGTTCTCCTTGTCATCCCCCGGCCCGCTCCAGATTCAGCGCCAGCAGCCGTTCAAGAATCGCGTCGTCGGTGAGGTCGGCCGGCCAGCCGTAGGCGGCGGCAACGGCGGCGTCAAGCCGGGCGTGGCAGTCGGACAGCCATGCCGGGCGGGCGTTGTAGAGCTTGGTCAACGTGCGGTCTTTCAAACGGGCGGCGCAATCGGCGTCACGCGGAACCAGGCGGGGATAGCGAACGGTGCCGATGAGCACGGGAATCGGGAGTCGGGAATCGGGAATCGGTAAAGGATGGGCCGAGCCGGAAACGATGTACCGATCCCACGGCCCGCCAACCGTTCCCGGAAACTCCAGCGTCTCGGTGCGCGTCCAGTCGGGCGGGTTCAGCCAGTTCTCACGCAAAGTGTGCAACTCCTTGACGGCTACAGTAATCACGGCGGCGTGTTCGGGGTGGGCTTCGGGGAAAGGGAACGTCTCAAAACAGGTAGTCGGGGTGTAGCGGAAACCGCTTTCCTTCTCGCGTAGTTGTGTCCCTTGTGCCAGTGCCCACACTTCGTGAAAGCGGGAGTGAAGAATGCCGAAAAAGTAGTCGTCGGAGCGGGCGAAGACAATCAATTGATGGTCGGGAAGCATCGGCGGGGAAAGCCATATGAAGGTTCGGTGTTTCGCCGTTGTTGGCGTCACCATGAATCGGGACAAAGTCGCAACGGCGTTGCGCATTTCCGGCCTCATCCGTTGCGGCCGCCACCAGTTTTCCCGGAGCCACCTATCGCGGTTCTGGTCTCGTTTGGGCTTCACCCTTTCTATGGCAATCGAGGACGGCTTTTCATACAGGGAAAATGTCGCCAACGGCAGGTCGGCCGAATCAATGAGCCAGCGAGGGACGCGGGTCTTGAGGAGGTCTTCAGAGTTCGCGACGGGCCGGATTACGTCACTGTTAGGGCGGCCGTTTGGATTGCCCGCTGCGGCGAGAAGGTCGAGCGCTTCAGCGTCTGTGATGTCGAACGCGCCGCCTTTGCAGTTACCGAGAAACGAGAACGCGCGATTGCGCGGGATGGATACCGCCTGCACCGTGTCAGCGGCGGCGGTCAGGTTGACATTGATTCTCGGAACCGGCTTGCCGTCAAGGGTGCTGGTCTTCTCTGTGCCATCGTCAAAGCCGATCATGCTGACGTGAACAGTAGCGCCGTCCAGAATCCAAGGGCGGTCGCTCTCGGCCCAGAATATGCCGCCCGTGTCCTTGATGCGTTTCAGAACTTCCCGGTTTGCGCCGCCGCGTATGCCTTGGGTGGCGAGCAGACCGGCCCGTTTACACTTGCCGGCGGCGATATGGGCGCGGGCCTTCTCGAACCAATAGCAGCAAAGATCGGACTGGCCGGGAATACGGTCAGCGTACAACGCCCGGAGTCGGTCAACGTAGGCGTCGCCCAGTTCGCGGCGCATGAGCTTGTCGCCCAGGAACGGCGGGTTGCCGATGATGAAGTCAACGGTCGGCCATTCCGGCTCTGCGGGAATCGGGAGTCGGGAATCGGGAATCGGGGTTAGACCTTGGCCTTGAGCGCCTGTATCAACTTGTTGAGCATCATGCCGACGCGCGCCAGCAAAGTCTGCGCGTTGGCCAGTGTTTCTGGCGTCACATAGGTCAGGCGTTTCGCCACTTCCAGATGCGTCTCCAGTTCCAGCAACGATCCCCGCGCCATGAACAGGTGGTGAAGATACTCTGCCGTATGCCCCCGCCCGTAACCCTCCGCAATGTTCGCCGGGACCGACACCGACGACCGCTGGGCTTGTGAGATCAACCCGTAACGCTCGGCATCCGGCCACATTCTGGTTAATCGATAGGTCTCCACAACCAGTTCCATCGCTACCTGCCAAACGTCCAGATCCTTGTAAGTCTTGTTTTCCATCCGCTGTCTCCGGTTTTCCGATTCCCGATTCCCGACTCCCGACTCCCGATTCCCGAGCACCGCATCCATGAGGCGGATGTTGCCGGAGAGGGGGCGAAGGATGGGGTCGGCGGGGAAGCCAAAACCGTTGGCGCGTATCCACTGGAGCCAGCCGATCCAGACGGTCATCTGTGCGAGGTCGTGCGCGTAGGGGTTGATCTCGATGCCGTAGAGTTGCCACGGGCCGACACCGGGAAGGTAGGCGCTCAAGCCGTGCTCGCTCGTGAATGTGATGGCCGCTTCGCGCTCAAGGTCTTTGAGGCGGAGCAGGGCGACATAGAGGAAGTTGCCGGAGCCGCAAGCGGGGTCGAGAATCTTGATTTCGCGCAGCCGGGTCAGAAACTGGTGCAGGATGCTGTCGGCCTCGCCCCGCGCCTTGCGGAGTTGCGCGGGGGTGAGCGGCTTGCCCGAGGATGCGGACGGGACGCCCACGCCCCCATGGATCACGGGCGGGACGCCCGTGCCACCCTTCTTCCCGGTGGTCAACAGGCGCTCGACGGTGGCTTTTGTCTCTTCCCACTCGCGCCGCAGCGGGGCCATGACCACGGCGTCAACCACGCGTTCGATGTCCTCACGCCCCGTGAAGTGTGCCCCGAGTTGCGAACGCTTGGCCGGGTCCAGCCCGCGCTCGAAGAGGGTGCCGAAGATGGAGGGGTCAACCGCGCTCCAGTCGAGGGACGCGGCGGCGGCAAACCGTTTCACGTCGTCGTCGGTGAGGGCGGGGACGGTGCGGTCGTCGAACAGGTTGCCGTTGAAATGACGGATGGTCTCCAGCCCGAAGTCGCCCCCGGCCGCCATCGCCTCGAACAGCATTGCGAGTGTTTTGCCGAAGCGGGCGGGGTCGCCGCCGGACTTCTCGACGATCCGGGAAAACACCATGTCGGGCAGGAGGCGGGCGTCCTCGGCAAACAGGCAGAAGACAATGCGGTCGAGAAAGTGGGCGACGGCGGCGGGGTCTAACCCGCGTTCTCGCATGGAGGCGGCGATTTCGCCAATGCGGGCGGCGGCGTCCTGGGTGACGGCGGCGCTGGTGCGGCCGGGGCGGAGGGTGTCGGGGTTGTGGAAGACCGCCCGGACGATTTCGATGTTTCGGGGGTCGGCCAGCGCCTCCAACGGGATCTCGTGGGTCGCCGAGACGGTGCCGGTGAAGTTGGTGCGAATGATGATGCGGTCCAGGTCGCAGAGGACGAGCAGGGGCGGACTCTCCAGGGCGTTGCGATAGCGCAAAAGCTGGTCATAGGCCGCCTCAAGGTCCTTGTGCTTGCCCTTGTACTCCCAGCCGAAGAACCCGCGCTTCCACACGTCCGCAAAGCCGTCGCCGCCCCCGTGCTTGGCGGCCCCCTTCTCAAAGCAGAACGTCTCGCCGGTCGGATCGGCGGCGGCGGGCGTGGGGTGGTCAAAAACGGCGCACAGGTCGAGAAAATGCTCCTGTGCGGCGGAACGCTCCTTCAACTCCACCCGACGCCACTTGGCAATGAATTCTGACACGGTCATGGTTCAGGGAGCATACCACGCCAAGAACGACACGGACAAGAGTGTAATGGAGAGAAAGCAGAAAATGTAAAGCGTCAGGAGTGTGTGTGGGCAAAAGCGCGACGCGCGAGGTAGACGGCTCTCTACCGCTTTCTGCCTCCGCTTTTGCGCCCGCCCGGCCCTTGCCGGGCGTGTTTTTGGGGGGAGGCGGCCGCCTTCTTCGAAGGGCGCGCTGACCTGGCGGCTGCGGCGTCGGTCTTGGCCAGCCGCGGCCCGGCGGCATCCTGCGTCCGTTTATGGATCCGCCGCATCGCGTGTTCGGGCAGGGTCGTCGCGTGCGGCTTGGCCGCCGGCGCGGTTGCGTGCCGGTGGGCTTCGCCGCGGCGGTGCGGCTCTGGGGGGCGCTTCTTGTCGCCGCGGGTGTCGGCCGCTTTGGCTTCCCGGACCAAGGCGAAGTCGGCGCGGCGCTGAATAAAATCAACCTTGCAGACAAACGCCTTCACGGGGGTGCCGACGCGGTAGACCGTGCCGCCGGCGTTCAGCGTCTCGTTCGACGGATTGAAGGTGACGAACTGGTCTGAGATGAGCGAGACATGAACGAGGGCGGTCAGTTGCAAATCGGCCACATCGAGAAAAATGCCGAAGGTGGTCACCCGCGAGACGACGGCGTCGTAGACGACCGGCTTCTGGTCGTCGAGCTGCTGCTGCAGGAACCGGTATTTCTTGATCTCGATCAGCGCGCGCGAGGCGTCGTCGGCCCGCTGCTCCATCTCGGTGCAGTGGATGGCGGCGGCGGCAAGATACCCTGCGGGCATCGCGCCTTTGACGCCAGGCCCGGCCAAGTACGCCGCGAGCTGGCGGTGCAGCACGAGATCGGGGTAGCGGCGAATCGGCGATGTGAAGTGGGAGTACCACTGCTTGGCCAGACCGAAATGTCCCGCCGCGTCGGCCGAATAGATCGCCCGCTTCATGCTCCGGAGCACCAGTGTGTGGGCGTGATGCTTCAACGGATGGTCCGCCGACTCAGCCAGAAAACGAGCCATGCGCTGAGGATTGCTCAAGTCTCCGGGTTTAAAGCCGAGCAGCACCAGCGCCGCCTGCAGTTCGTCGATCTTCTCCGGATCCGGCGGCTCATGCAGGCGTGAAAGAATCTTGATGCTGCGCGAGGCGAGTTCGCTGGCGACCGCCTCATTGGCGGCGACCATGCACTCCTCGATCATCTGATGCGAGGCGTCCGATGGATTGATGCGGATGCGGGTCATGCGGCCGGTCTCGTCGAGCAGCACCTCGCACTCGGGCACTTCCAGATCGAGGGCGCCCGCCTGCATCCGGTTCTGCCGGAGCTGTTGCGCCAGCGCGTGCGCTTCGCGGATCAGCGCGACCGCCCGCTCGGGCGGCGGCTGAGGCAACCCCTCGACAGGAGCCCCATTGATGATCGCCATCGCCTGCTCGTAGTTCAACCGCAGGCTCGAACGGATGATCGTCTTGGCGAACCGGCGGCCGACCATCTTGCCATCCGCGTCGAACGTCAGAAAGGCGGAGAAGCAGAGGCGGTCTTCGTCGGGCCGCAGGCTGCACACGCCGTTGGAGAGCTGCTCGGGCAGCATCGGGATCACCTTGTCCACCAGATAGACGCTGGTGGCGCGTTCGCGCGCCTCCGCATCGAGCGCGGATCCCATCCGCACGAAATGGGCGACATCGGCGATATGCACACCGAGCAGGCGGCGGCCGCGGTCATCGCGGCTGAACGACAGGGCATCGTCGAAATCCCGCGCCTTGACGGGGTCAATGGTCAGAATGGTCGTGTCCCGCAGATCCACACGATCGCCGGGCTCGGAGAGCAGCGCCGCCACCCGCTCCGCCTCGGCGAGCGCGGCTTGCGGAAACGCCTTGGGAAGGTCGTACTGGCGGCAGACCACGTCGGTGTCGAGCGACGGCTTGTCGGCCGGGCCGATCACGTCGACGATCTCGCCTTGCGGCGCGCGGTTGCGGTCCTGCCAGTCGGTCAGCCGGATCACGACGCGGTCGCCGTCGGCTGCGCCCTTGACATCGGCAACGGCGAAATCTTGCCGGAAGGCGGGATCGAGCGGCACAACGTAGACATGCTGCCCCTTGGAAAACAGCGTGCCGACGATGTCCCGCGTCGAGCGCTGGTCAATCCGGATCACCTTGCCGCGCGCTTCGTCGCCTCCGGCGTGGTACTGGCGCACCGTGACGGTGTCGCCAGGAAGCGCCGTCCCCTGATCCGCGTTCTGGATCCAGATCGACGCCCCGGTTTTGGGATTGACGACATAGCCCGCGCCGCTGCGCACGACGGTCAGGCGGCCGGTGGTCATGTCATCCGGCTGCCCCAGCGCATAGCGTCCCGGCTGAATCTGGCGGATCACCCCCTCGCGGGTGAGCTCCAGCAACAGACCTTGAAGCCGCTTCAACTGCTTGCCGCGAAATCCCAGCGTTCCGGCGATCTCGCCCGCCCGCCACGTCTTGGATGGCTCACCCTCGAAGAGGTACTGGACCGCAACCCGATCTTTGTCAATCGTCATACTTTTCTCCATGAATGGCTCCAGTGTACCGCAAATCCCGCCAACTGCCAGCATCCTTTTGCCGAGCAGAAAAACGCTTCAAAGAACTCTGCTTGATCTTCGAGCCGGGGCTTGCGATAATTTGACGGCAATTTTGTGATCGGAATCGTGTGCCCCGTCCCCCCCCCATGAGCGAACATCATCACAGCCCGCACAGCACCCATTCCCGCAGCCATTCTTCGAGACACCGACACCGGGAGGGCCGCCGGCCGTCCTCGGACGCCTCGAACGGATCCCGGAAGGAGGGCGACTCGCACGCCCGATCGTCCCGTCGCCGCCAGCGGCACTCGCGGGGGAGGCGGATAGGGCCCAGACTGCTCAGACGCTTGGTCCGGAATCCCCTGATTCCTCTGGTCGTCATTGTCGCCATCATTGCCTTCGCGCTGGTCAAATCCGATCTCGAACAAACGCCGGAAGACGAAAAGATGCAGATGCATCCGGTACGTGAGGGCTTCAGCGACGCAAAGGGCGCGTTGCAGGCGCTGCAGTTGATGGATGCCAAACAGTTTGTTGAAGCGGCTCAGGCGATCCAGGGGCTGAAGATGCCGCCCATCCGGCTGAGCGCCCTGATGGACAGCATCCGGTCCGACTCGAGCGCAGCCCGGCAGACGCTGATCACCCTCGTCTACACCTGGATCCTGGAGCAGGATTCCGAATTGAAGGGCGTGTCCTTCCCCTCCAAAGACACGCCCACACCCGTTCTGGATTTCATCGCGTCGTTTGAGCAGTACCAGCGCAGCCCAGGCGCGGTCGCCACCCCCCAGACCAACAGCGGGGAACTGGCCGCCCTGTTCAAGCGGGTCAGCCTCGAGAAACAGTTCCGCACAACGGAGCAGCCGAAGCACCCGCACCCGGATTCCAAGGCTCCCGGCGCCGCCTACGTGCCTCCCGTCGAAGCGCCGTGATCGGGGCGGATCTGCAGCGTCCCGCCCGCGACGGTGAGGCGCACGGTCGCGCCGCGGGGAAAGTGGCCGGCGACCATGCGGCGCGCGACGGGCGTCTCGATCTCGCGCTGGATCGCCCGTTTGATCGGCCGGGCGCCGTAGACCGGATCGAAGCCGTTCTCGGCGATCCAGGCCACCGCCGCGTCGTCGGCCTCCAGGGTCAGCTCCTGTCCCGTGAGCCGCGCGCGCAGATCGTCGAGCTGAAGCCGCACGATCGCCTCGATCTGCGCCATACCCAGCGGGCGGAAAAGCACGATCTCGTCCAGCCGGTTGAGGAACTCGGGCCGGAAAGACCGCTTGAGTTCATCCATGACCGCGCGGCGCGCATCTTCCGTGATCTCGCCGGCGGCGTTGACGCCCTCGATCAGCACCGGCGAGCCGACGTTGCTCGTCAGGATGATGATCGTGTTTTTGAAGCTCACGGTGCGGCCATGGCCGTCCGTCAGCCGGCCGTCGTCGAGGACCTGCAGCAGGCTGTTGAAGACGTCGGGGTGGGCTTTCTCCACTTCGTCGAGCAGCACGACGCTGTAGGGCTTGCGCCGCACGGCCTCGGTGAGCTGGCCGCCCTCTTCGTAGCCGATGTAGCCGGGCGGCGCGCCGATCAGGCGCGAAACGGTGTGCTTGTCCATGTACTCGCTCATATCGAGCCGGATGAGGTTGGCGTCGGAATCGAACAGCTCCGAGGCGAGGGTGCGGGCCAGCTCGGTCTTGCCGACGCCGGTGGGGCCGAGGAAGAGAAAGGCGCCGACCGGCCGCCGGGGGTTGCTGATTCCCGCCCGCGCCCGCAGCA
This sequence comes from Lentisphaerota bacterium, assembly GCA_016873675.1. NCBI lineage: Bacteria > Pseudomonadati > Lentisphaerota > Lentisphaerota bacterium. The sequence goes on from VGWG01000032.1 coordinate 10,618, forward strand.
CGGCGTCAGCCACGACGCCGACCGCCGCGTCCTGTCCGATCACGCGCGCGCGGATCGTGTCGGCCAGATGCAGCAGCCGCTCGCGTTCGCCGGCCATCAGGCGCGACACGGGTATCCCGGACCAGCGGGAGACCACGTCCGCGATCTCCTCTTCGGTCACCTGCTCGCGCAGCAGGACCTGGCCGCCGGCCGCGTCGTCGTGCAGGCGCGCCTGGGCCTTCTTGAGCCGTTTTTCCAGATCGGGGATCGTGCCATAGCGCAGCTCGGCGGCCTTTTCATGATTAGAGGCGCGCTCCGCCTCATCATAGGCGATCCGCGCCGACTCCAGGTGTTCGCGCAATCCCCGCGTTTCCTCGATCACCTGCTTTTCGCGCTGCCATTGCGCTTTCATGGCGTCGCCCTGCGCGCGCAGATCGGCCAGCTCCCGGCGCAGTTCGCCGAGCCGCAGCTCGCTGGCGTGGTCCTTCTCTTTCCTCAGCGCGGTCTCCTCGATTTCCAGACGCATCACTTTGCGGGTGATCTCATCGAGCTCGGCGGGCATGGAATCCATCTCGGTGCGGATCGAGGCGCACGCCTCGTCCAGCAGGTCGATCGCCTTGTCCGGGAGGAAACGATCCTGAATGTAGCGATCGCTCATGACGGCGGCCGCCACGAGGGCGGCGTCCTGGATCTGCACGTTGTGGAATTTCTCAAAACGCTCCTTGAGGCCGCGGAGGATCGAGATGGCGTCCTCCACGCCCGGGGCATCGACTTGGACGGGCTGGAAGCGCCGCTCGAGGGCGGCGTCCTTTTCCATGTGCGTGCGGTACTCGTCGAGCGTCGTCGCGCCGATGCAGTGCAGCTCGCCGCGGGCGAGCATCGGCTTGAGCATGTTGCCGGCGTCGGTCGAGCCTTCGGTCCGGCCGGCGCCGACGATGGTATGGATCTCGTCGATGAAGAGGATGATCCGGCCGGCGGCGGCCTTGATCTCGGTGAGCACAGCCTTGAGTCGCTCCTCGAAGTCGCCGCGGTATTTGGCGCCGGCCATGAGGGCCGTCATGTCGAGCGAGAAAATCGTCTTGTCCTTCAGACCCTCCGGCACGTCGCCGCGGAGAATCCGCTGCGCCAGCCCCTCGACGATGGCGGTCTTGCCGACACCCGGCTCGCCGATCAGCACCGGGTTGTTCTTCGTCTTGCGCGAGAGGATGCGGACGACATGGCGGATCTCGGCGTCGCGGCCGATCACCGGATCCAACTTGCCCGATCGGGCCAGTTCCACGAGGTCGGCGCCATACTTCCGGAGCGCCTCGTACTGGCCCTCGGGGTTGTCGGAGGTGACCCGCTGGTTGCCCCGCACCTCCTTGAGCGCGGCGAGCAGGCCCCGGGCGTCGACGCCCGCGTCGGTCAGCAGCCGCTTCGCGTCCCCCGCCCGCGCCTCCAGCATCGCCAGCAGCAGGTGCTCGACCGACACATAATCATCCTTCAGCCGCTTCGTCTGGTCGGCCGCCCGAACCAGTACCTCGTTCAGCGCCTGTGTGACGTAGATCTTGCCCGCCTCGGTATCGCCCGAAACCCGGGGGCGGCGCTCGAGCGCCTCTTCGACCCGCGCGCGCAACGCGGGCACCCCGACGCCCATCCGCTCCAGCAGCCGCGGCACAAGACCGTCCTCCTGAATGATCAGCTCCAGCAGCAGGTGCTCGACATCGACCTGCTGGTGCCCAAGCCGCACCGCCAGCTCGCGCCCTCCCTGCACCGCCTGCTGCGCCCGCTGCGTCAATTTGTTCATGTCAAACATAGGTGGCTCCTCTCCCAATGGCCAAGCACGATTCAACCATCGTGGCAGGCGCTTGCATAAACCAGAGATTTTGCAAGTGCCTCGTGCGGGTCATTATATCAGGTTGGGGGGGCTACAGACCATCCCGGATCGCGCGCGTTCCAGGATTGCTTTCGTCGAGGAAACAGAGTAATCTGCCCGTCGCGTGAATGTCATCTGGCCGCTGTCGGCGGGATAAGGTGTTTTATGGACTGGAATCTGCTTTTTTACGATTTAAGAGACGCGATTATCGGCATTGTCACCACGTTGCTGGGCATCCTGCTCGGCTATTACGTGCGCGGGCTGGTCGGCCGCTGGCAGGCCGAGGCCATCGAAAAGCGCGCTCAGGCGCGCATGGACGAGGTGGAAGCCGAGGCCAAGGCCAAGCTCAAGGAGGCGGACATCCAGGTCCGCGCGGAAGTCGTCAAGGCCCGCGAGGAGTTCGAAAAGACAACCAAGGCCCGGCGCAAGGAGCTGCAGGACCTGGATGACCGGCTGACCGCGCGACAGGAGGCGCTCGATAAAAAGTCCGAACTGCTCAGCCAGAAGCAGGAGGATCTCCAGAAGCGCGACGCCATGCTGACCAATCGCAAAATCGAGACCGAGAAACTCGCCGCCGAAGCCCAGACCCGCCTGCAGCGGCTGTCGGGCATGACCGCCATCGAAGCCCGCAAAGAGATTTTCAATCTGGTGGAGCAGGATGTCCAGAGCGAAACCGCCGGGTTGGTCCGCCGCCTCCAGGAGGAGGCGAAACAGAGCGCGGAGCGCGAGGCGCACCGCCTGATCGCCATGGCCATCCAGCGCTATGCGGCGCCCCATGCGACCGAGATGATGACCAACACCGTGCAGTTGGCCAACGACGATGTCAAGGGCCGGATCATCGGCCGCGAGGGCCGCAATATCCGTGCGCTGGAAGCGCTCACCGGCGTCACCATGCTGGTGGACGACACACCCGAGGCGGTGGTCATCTCCGGCTTCGACCCGATCCGGCGCGAGATCGCCCGGAAATCCCTGGAACTGCTGGTGGCCGACGGACGCATCCACCCGGGCCGCATCGAAGAGGTGGTGCAGAAAGTGGAAGAAGAGATCAAGGAGACGATCCACCGCGCAGGCGAGACCGCCGTCTTCGATCTCCGGATACAAGGGGTCCCTCCCGAGCTGATTCCTTACATCGGACGCCTCAAGTATCGCTCCAGCTACTCCCAGAACGTGCTCCAGCATTCGCTCGAGGTGGCCAACCTCATGAGCATCATGGCGGGCGAGCTCAAGCTCGACCCCGCCCTGGCGCGCCGGATCGGTCTCTTCCACGATATCGGCAAGAGCATGGACCACGAGGTCGAGGGCGCGCACGCCACGATCGGCGCTGACCTGCTCAAGCGCTGCGGCGAGACCCGCGTGGTCGTCAACGCCGTTGCCGCGCACCATGCCGACGTCGAAGCCGAAAGCCTCTATGCGCTGCTCGCCTCGGCGGCTGACGCGATCTCCAGCTCCCGTCCGGGGGCGCGCCTGGAATCTAAGGACATCTACGTGCAGCGGCTGGAAAAGCTCGAAGCCGTCGCCAACGCCTTCCCCGGAGTCCACAAAACCTACGCGGTCCAGGCGGGCCGCGAGGTGCGCGTGATCGTGGACCCGGATGTCGTGGACGACCCGGCGGCGATGCAGCTTGCGCGCGACATCAGCCGCAAGATCGAGCAGGACCTGCAGTATCCGGGACAGATCCGGGTGATCGTGGTGCGCGAAATGCGGTGCATCGAATACGCCCGCTGAGGATGGGGTCGCATGAAGGTGCTGATGGTGGGTGATATTGTGGGGGCGCCGGGACGGCGCATGTTTCGTCAGACGGTGGCGAAGCTGCGGGCCGATGGCGCCGTGCATGTGGTCGTGGCCAACGCGGAGAATGCCGCCGCGGGCAACGGCATCACCCGCGAACTGGCCCGGGAACTGTTTGAGGCGGGGGCCGATGTCCTGACAATGGGCGACCACACGTGGGGGCAGAAGGACATCGATCAGGCCTTCGCCGCCGAGAAGCGGCTGGTGCGCCCGGCGAATTTCGCGCCGGATTGCCCCGGCACGGGCTGCACGGTGGTCCAGAGCGCGCTTGGCCCGCTGGCGGTTCTCAATCTGGTCGGCCGGGTTTTCATGCCGCCGGTCGACTGCCCCTTCCGCGCGGCCGACGCCGCGCTCAAGTCGCTTCCCGGAGGCGTCCCCATCATCGTCGACGTTCATGCCGAGGCGACATCGGAAAAAATCGCCCTGGGCCTCTACCTCGACGGCCGCGTTGCGGCCGTGGCAGGGTCGCACACGCACGTCCAGACCAGCGATGCCTGCGTGCTCCCCGGCGGGACGGGGTATATCACCGACGTCGGCATGACCGGCCCAACCGGCGGCGTGATCGGCCGCGAGTCCGCGCCGGTGATCCGCAAATTCGTCACGGGCATGCCCGCTAAGTTTGATGTTTCCCATGGCCCCGCCGTGCTGGAAGGCGCGATCTTTGATATCGACTCGATCACCCTGAAATGCCTCTCGGCGGTCTCGCTGCGGGTGCGGGAAGTGAAGGCCCCGGGATGAGCGACCTCCCGCTTCCGTTCGCCGAACGTCACGTCTATAGCGTCTCGGAACTGACGCGCAAGGTCAAGCTGACCGTCGAGGAGGAGATCGGGCGCGTGTGGGTCGAGGGCGAGATCTCGAATTTCCGGCGCCTGCCGTCCTCCGGCCATTGCTATTTCACCCTCAAGGATGGATCGGCGCAGCTCGCCGCCGTCCTGTTTGCCGGCAGCCAGCGCGGAAGCGTCACGCAACTGACGGACGGAATGGTGATCCGAGCCTGCGGCGACCTGACGGTCTATGAGGCCCGCGGCCAGTATCAGCTCGTCGTGCGCACGGTCGAAGCGGGCGGCCTCGGCCTGCTCATGGCTCAGCTCGAGGCCCTCAAACGCCGCCTGCAGGCGGAGGGTCTCTTCGACGCGGCCCGCAAGCGGCCGCTGCCGCTGCTGCCCCACCACGTCGGGCTGGTGACCTCGCCCGGCGGCGCAGCCATTCGTGACCTGATCACGATCCTGACGCGACGCTTCCCCAACCTGCGCATCACCCTCGCGCCGGCCCGGGTGCAGGGCGCAGGCGCTGCGGCGGAGCTCGCCGCAGCGATCGCGCTGCTGAACGGGCTGCCGGACCCGCCCGATGTCCTGATCGTCGGCCGCGGCGGCGGCAGCATCGAAGACCTCTGGGCCTTCAACGAGGAACCCCTCGTCCGGGCCGTCGCCGCCTCGGCGATCCCCGTGATCGCGGCGGTCGGCCATGAGTCCGATACGACGCTGTGTGATTTTGCCGCCGACCTGCGCGCGCCAACCCCTTCGGCGGCGGCGGAGCTGGTGGTCGGCTGCAAGGACGCCTTTGAGCGGCAGCTCGCCGGCACTGCCCGGTCGCTGCGGCTCGCGCTCGAACGCCGCCTGGAGCTCCTGCGCCAGCGCTTCCGCGCGGCGGCGGCAACGTCGGCGCTGCGCGAACCCGGCCGCCTGACCGAGCGGCGGGCGCAGACGCTCGACAATCTCGAACTGCGTCTGGCGCGCGCCACCGCCACCGCCGGCCGCGGCGCGCGCCAGCGCGTGGAACGGTCGCGCGCGCGCCTGCTCGTCGCGCGCGCGACCGGGATCGCGCCCGCCGGCGAACGGGTCGTCCGCCTCCGACGCGAACTGGCTCGCGCGGCCGCGCGCCGCGTGGAGCGGGCTCGGGCCGCGCTCGACGGCCTCGACCGCCAGGTCCGGTCGCTCGGTCCGCAGGCCGTGCTGGAGCGCGGCTACAGCCTGACGCGCACCGGCGGCGGCGCGCTCGTGCGTTGCGCGGCGCAGGTGGCGCCGGGTACGGTGGTGCGCACACAGGTCGCATCCGGCGAATTTGAATCCATTGTGAGGTGAACCATGGCAAAACGTGAGAGTGAGACACACGAGGGCCGGCTGAGCTTTGAAGCCGCGCTGACGCGTCTGGAGACCCTGGTCGGCCAGATGGAATCGGGCGAACTCGGACTGGATGACCTCGTCGCCGCCTTTGAGGAGGGGCAGAAGCTGGTCAAGCAGTGCTCCGACAAGCTGAACGCCGTCGAGCGCCGCATCGAAATCCTCGTCAAGGACGAGACGGGCGCCGTCACAGCCCGCCCGTTTGAGCCGGATCAGACATGACCGCAGCCGTCAGAATCCTGACCCTCTCCCGCGTCGCCGCTCGTGTGCGCCTGGCCCTGCTGGATGGCCCGGGCGGCCTGCGCCGCCTGCTCCCCATCGCCGTGCCGATGATCGTCTCGCAGCTCTTTGACACGACGATGATGTTCGTCGACCGGCTGTTCCTCTCGCATGTCTCGCCGCTCGCCATGGCCTCCTGCATGACCGGCGGCATCACGGCCTTCCTGTGCGGCCAGCTCTTCTTCGGGGTCGTGGCCTACTGCGCGACGCTGGTCGCCCACCGGTTTGGCGCACAGCGCCTGCACGAGTGCCCGGTGATCGTCATCCAGGCCGCAGGGATGGCCTGCGCCGCCTATCCGATCATCCTGCTCATCGGACGGGTGACGGTGAACGCCTTCACATGGGTCGGGCACACCCCCGCCCAGATTGCCTTGGAGACCGCTTACTTCACTATCCTCATCCAGGCCTCGATCCTCGGCCTGCTGCGCGCGGCCTTCAGCGGTTTTTTCTCCGGAATCGGCCAGACACGGGTTATCATGTTCGGCAACGCGCTCGCGCTGGTGACCAACATCGGCGCCAACTACGTCCTGATCTTCGGCAAGCTGGGCCTCCCCGCCTTGGGCATCGTCGGCGCCGCCTACGGGACCGTGCTCGCGAGCGGCGTCATGACCGTGTTTCTCGCCGTGGCCTTCTTCCGCCGCGCCCTCCAGCCTCCCTACCGCGGCGCGCGGCTCCTCCGCGTCGTTCCGGAGGTCTGCGCCAAGCTCGTCCGCTACGGCGTCCCAAATGGCATCGAGGGCTTCATCGGCATCTTCTGCTTCACCGCCATCGTCCTCATGATCCACGCCATGGGCGAGGATGTCGCCGCAGCCATCACCATGGTCTTCAACTGGGATCTCGTCTCGTTCTTCCCCATCCTCGGCGTCCAGATCGCGGTCTCGACGCTGGTTGGCCAGAATCTCGGCGCCGGCCACGTCGCGGGTGCCCGGCAGGCCGCCTGGACGGGGCTGGCGCTGACGCTCACCTACACCGGCGCGCTCGCGATCCTGTTCCTGAGCGTCCCCCAAACCCTCCTGCGGCCCTTCACCAGCGCCGCATCGCCCGAAGTCATCCGGCTGGCCCGGCCCATGCTCCGCCTCGCCGCCCTCTACCTGATGTTCGACGGTACCGCGCTCATCTTCTCCGGCGCCCTGCGAGGCGCTGGCGACACCTTCTGGGCCATGTTGATCGGCGCCGGTTTCCATGTGACGCTGATCACCGTCTGCGTCATGGCGATCTACCTGTTTCGAGCCGGGCCGATCACGGTCTGGGCGTCCGTCTGCTTCGCTATCTTCATCGGCGGGATCGCCTACTACCTCCGCTTCCGCCAGGGTCGCTGGCAGGAGATCGGCCACGCCCTCGCCGGACACCGGGAGGACTAAGCCCGAGTTCCCCAGTTTCGAAACGTTCTTGATCATAATCGGAATGCGCTCCGAGAAGGAAATCGTATGAACAAACAGAAACCGAATATTGTGATGATTCTGACCGACGACCTCGGCTATGGCGATTGCAGTTGCTACGGACAGAAGGCCTGGACCACGCCCCATGTTGACCGCATGGCTGCCGAAGGGATGCGCTTCACCGACTTCTACACCACGAGCCCGGTCTGTTCGCCGGCCCGCACTTCGATACTGACCGGGCTGCATTCCGGGCATCTGCCCATCCGTCATCTGGACGATCAATTCTTGCCTGACGACATCCCCACGATACCGCAGGTGCTCAAGCGGCAGGGCTATGTCAGCGCGTGTATTGGCAAATACGGGGTGGGTAGCGGGCAACCGGATGTGGATCCTATTCGCAAGGGGTTTGATTACCACTATGGCTACAACTGCATGCGCCATGCCCATAACTACTTCCCGCCCTTCCTGCGCGAGAACGGCATGAAAGTGCCGTTGCGCAACAAACCGCCGGAAGGGGACAAGCGACAGTGGGAAACGGGTGTTGGCGTGGCCGAGGTCAAGGTGGATTACTCGCCGGATTTCATTGAAGCGCGCGCGCTGGAGTTCATCCGCGACTGCAAAGACCGGCCCTTCTTCCTGCACTACTGCCCGACCCTGCCGCATGCCAACAACGAGGGTTGGGAGCCGCCTCACGGCATGGAAGTGGACCACTACGGCGACTTCGCCGACCGCGACTGGCCGCTGAACGAAAAGGGCTTTGCGCGCATGGTTCAGCGCATTGACATCACGGTGGGCCGCATCATGGACACCCTGAAGGACCTGGGCCTTGCCGAGAACACGCTGGTCATCTTCTCAAGTGACAATGGCCCGCACAACGAAGGGGGGCACAGTGTTACCCGCTTTGATTCGGCCGGCGGATTTCAGGGTTATAAACGCAGCCTTCACGAGGGTGGCATTCGTATTCCCTTTATTGCCTGGTGGCCCGGCACAATCGCGCCGGGAGTGTCCGATCACATGGGCTACTTCCCGGATCTGCTGCCGACCTTTTGCGATGCAGCCCACGCCAGTCCTGCCGGTGCGTGCGACGGCCTCACCCTTCTCCCGTTGCTAAAGGGTGATCGCACCGCACAACCTTTACACGAATACCTGTATTTCGAATATCTCGGACAACTGGCCGTGCGAAAAGGCGACTGGAAGTATTATGTCACCGACAAGGGAGAAGAGTCCTTGTACCATCTGACTGCAGATCGTCATGAAGATCACGATGTGAAGATTTCGCAGCAGAAGATTTTCGCCGAGCTAAAGGCGTGCGTGGCGCGTGAACATCAGGACTACACCGCTTCGACCGTGCCTGTTTTCTACGACCCGCACTACAGCAGGCTCCGTAATGAGATGCCTTCCTAATGAGGCTACAACCGAGGCACACATGAACAGCAGCTACCGTGACTCCCGACTGCCCATCGAACAGCGCGTTCGCGATCTTCTCGCCCGCATGACCCTGGCAGAGAAGGTTGGACAGGTCATGCAGCCGGCAGGCGGCTGGCGGGCTTACCGCCGCGCTGGAGCCGTTGCGAGGAGTGCTTTGGCGAGGATGCGTTTCATGCCGGGGTGCTGGCGGCGGCGATGGTGCGCGGGGTGCAGGAGGACGGTGGCGAGGGGCGGGTCGTCTGTACGTTGAAGCACTACGTTGGCTACGGTTCAACTCAGGGTGGTCACAACGGCAGTGCCGCCCACTTCGGGTCGCGCGAATTGCGTGCCGTATATCTGCCGCCGTTCGCTGCGGCGATCGGTGTCGGGGCTGGCAGCGTGATGGCGAGCTACAACGCGGTGGACGGCGAGCCGGTGCTGGGCAGTCGCCGGCTGATGACCGAAGTTCTCCGCCAGGAGCTCGGGTTTACCGGCATCGTGGTGGGGGATGGCCATGCCGCCGAGAATTTGTTCGCTGCCTATCGCGCCGTGCCCGATGCGCCAGCGGCGGTGGCTGAGGCGATCCGGTGCGGCATGGATCTGTCGCTTTGGGACGCTGCGGCCGAGGCGCTGGCTGGCGAGGTAGAATCCGGGCGGCTGGCACTGGAGGATCTTGACCGCGCCGTGGGCCACATCCTGGAGACGAAGTTCCGGCTGGGCTTGTTCGAGCGACCCTACCTCGACGAAGGCCGCCCGGCCCGGGTCGTCGCCTCGTCCGAACACCGGGCCGTGGCCCTGGCTGCTGCCCGCGCCGGCGTAGTCCTGCTGCGCAACCAGGAGATCGCCGGACGTCGCGCGCTGCCGCTGGTGCCGGACGTCGCGCGGCTGGCCGTGGTCGGCCCCAACGCCGATGCGCCGTACAACCAGCTCGGCGACTACACCGCACCGCACCCAGATGGCCATACTATCACGCCGCTGGCGGCGCTGCGGAGGCTCCTGCCACAGTGCGCGATCACCTACGAGCGAGGCTGCGGCATCAACGCCATGGATGGATCCGGCATCGCGGCTGCCGTTGCGGCGGCGCGTGCCGCCGGGTTGTGCATCGCGATAATCGGCGGCTCCAGCGCACGGAATTTTAACGCCTGCTTTAGCGGAACCGGCGCGGTTGATCTTGGTGCCGGGCAGGGTTTCGAGATGGACTCGGGCGAGGGCGTTGATCGCTGCAGCCTCGGCCTGGGCGGTGTCCAGCAACAGATGCTGGAGGAGATCCACGCTGCCGGGGTGCCGATCATCGCGGTTGTAATCAAGGGCCGCCCAATGGCGCTCCCCTGGCTCGCCACCCATGCTGTGGCGATCATCGACGCCGGCTATCCCGGCATGGAAGGCGGCACCGCCATCGCCGAAGTCCTCACCGGGTTGTACAATCCCGGTGGGCGCCTGGCGATGACCGCTCCCAGGGATGTCGGTCATCTGCCGGTCTACTACCACCATCAGCCGGTGGGTTGGAACCGCTATCTGGAATCCGACGGCAAACCGCTGTGGCGCTTTGGCGATGGGCTTAGCTACACCACCTTCGTCTACGAATCCTGCGCCCTGCGCGGCACCGAGGTCCTCCGGCCGGGAGCTGGCGTGGTCATCGCGGTGACCCTGCGCAATACCGGTGATCGCGCGGGCGACGAGGTGGTGCAGGCCTATGTCCACCAGGAACAGGCCCCATTCTCGCGACCGACGCAGACCTTGCAGGCGTTTGCCCGCGTCCACCTGCAGCCTGGCGAAGCGCGGACCATTGATTTGGAACTGCCCCCATCGGCCTTCGCCCTTCCCGACCGTCAGGGCGTACCGACGTGGTATCCGGGTCGCTTCCGCATCGCCATCGGCGGTTCGCAGGACGCGGCCCGGAACGTAACCGTCGAGATAAGATGCTGACGCGGCTTGGCTCCCGGGCGGGGCGCCCGGGTCATGGCACGGCAGGGCAAGCAACTGGTGCTGATCAATCGGCCGGTCGGCTTCCTTGCCGTTGTAGCGCGTGTAGTTGGCGCAGAACCAATGGGGGAATTTGCGATTAATGGTTCTGATATCTTCGCCGCGCTTGCCCCTGGCCAACGCGGCGCCCGTACTGCCGGATTCATTGCTGATAACCAACGCATAACGCTCATCCTGCGCGCCGCACCAGAGCGCGGTTTTTCCGTATCGTGAATGTCCAACCACCGCCATGCGTGTTGCGTCAATGTCACGTTCGGTCTCAAAAACGCATTCGTTGAAAGATCGGTCATCTCAAACCGGAGGGTGTCAGGCCTTCCCACAGGCGCCCGCCCATACACATGCTCGCGGAACAGTTCCAGTATTGCCGGCCGCCGTAGCTGTTGCCATTCCTGTGGCGTTGTAACGGCCTTGTGTCCACCGGGTTTTGGGGTAGACCAACGCCTCGGAATGCGCGATAGTCTCTTTGGTCGTTTTGGGCGCGGTAGGGTGCCGCGCAGAAAACGATGGGCGCAGGTTGGAACGTCGCGTATGCTCAGGGTGGGCGATGCGGCTTTTCAACTTACAAAAGGCCCCGCAACTCAAGCCGTCAGTCGCTGCGTTGCGGGGGGTGCAAGAGCCTCCATTGCCAAACATGAATCTACGCGACGCCAAGCACGCATACGAGATAAGAACGCGACGTGAGTTCCTGGCGATGGGTGCTGGCGGATTGGCCGTACTTGCCCTGGGGAACATGATGGTGTGGGGAGCGCCGTTGGATGAGGCGACGAGCCCGCCGAACCTGGTGCTCTGCATGACCGATGACCAGGGCTGGGGGGACGTGAGTTACAACGGCTTGAAAGCATGCAAGACGCCGTGCCTGGACGCGATGGCGGCGGCGGGCCTGCGACTGGACAGGTTCTACGCGGCCGCCCCGGTCTGCTCGCCCACGCGGGGGAGCTTCCTCACGGGGCGCCATCCCTATCGCTACGGGATCTTCCGGCCCAGCTTACCGCTGCGGATCGAAGAGCAGACAATCGCGCAGGCGGCCAAGCAGGCCGGCTACGCCACCGGACACTTCGGGAAGTGGCACCTGAACGGCGTCGACAACTCCGGCAAGGTCATTGCAGCAAACGATCCCCTGCATCCCGGTCGGTTCGGCTTCGACGAATGGTTGAGCGCCCCGAACTATTTCGACCTGAACTGGACACTCAGCCGGCAGGGCCAACCGGAGCGGTTCACCGGCGACGGGTCGGACTACATCGCTGGCGAGGCAATCAAGTTCATGGACCGCGCTCGAAAGCAGGGCAAACCGTTCCTGGCGGTGGTATGGTTCGGTAATCCGCACGAGCCACATCGGGCCTTGGAGGAGGACACGGCCGCAGCTGGCGGATCCGCCTATTACGGGGAGATTGTGGCCATTGACCGCGCCATGGGCACGCTCCGGGAGGCTTTGCGACGCAGCGGAATTGCGGACAACACGCTGCTGCTCTTCTGTTCCGACAACGGACCTTCTACACGATCCGCTCAAGGTTCAACCGGCAGTCTGCGCGGCAGGAAAACGACTTTGTGGGAAGGTGGCGTGCGCGTTCCGGGGATCATCGAGTGGCCTGCGCGGATCCAGGCGGGGTCCCGGTCATCGGTGCCCGTTTGCACCAGCGATATCTACCCCACTATCGTCGAGATGCTGGGTGTGACGATGCCCGGGCAGAACCTGCCGCTGGACGGCATCAGCCTGTTGCCGCTCGTGGACGGACGGATGACCGAGCGCGGCAAGGGGATTGGGTTCTGGCACAGTTCCACCACTCCGCAGTCGCCGCGCGAACGCAGCGGCGGCGTACCGTTCGACGAGGTGGTGGACACGGAGAAGGTCGGCGGTCAGATGACGTGGACCGAGGATCGTTACAAACTGTACCGTATGGCTGACGGCAAGTACGAACTCTACGATCTCTCGGCCGATTTGGCCGAAAGCAGGGACCTCGCCGCCGAGAGGCCCGAGACTGTGGAGCGGATGAAGGCCGAGTTAGGGGCATGGCACCAGTCCGTGTTGCGTAGTCTCCGCAGGGAGGACTACCTGCGGGATTAATAAGAGGGGAATAGGGGTCACCTGATGCAGGGGAGGTTTGGCGCGACGCTGGTTGCGGGCGACGCGTACCTGCTGCGGCTGAGCCGGTACGTGCATCTGCACCCGGTGGCGGTCGAGGCGTGGCGCGAAAGGCCGTGCGCCGAGCGGAGGGAGTTTCTGCGGTCGTATTCGTGGAGCAACTTCAGGGCTTATGCCGGGCTGGCGCCCGTGCCGGAATGCGTCTGCCGCGCGCCGCTGCTGGCGATGACGCCCGGGAAGGGGGCGCCCGAGGCGCGCTACCGCCGCTACGTCGAGGACGGCCTGAGGCGCCCGGACGAGGCGTGCCGTGCCCTCGGCATGGAGGCGGCCGACCCCGAAACTCCTCCCGTGTCGGAGGTAACGCAAACCGATCTGGCGGAAGACACGGCCGGCAAGAAGGTCAAGTTGACCCGTGGCCGCATCCGGCTGGCGCTGGCACCGAAGAAGATACAGACGTTATTGCTGGGGCGCTTGGAGGGCGGCAATCCTTTGCCGCCGGAGGAGAAGGATCACAAATGACTACGACGACCTTTCATCTATTACCCAACGCGCACCTCGATCCGGTCTGGTTCTGGGACTGGCGCGAGGGGTTGAATGAGGGGGTCATTACGACCCGGACCGTGCTGGACCTGATGGATGAATTCCCGGATCTGACGGGTGAAGCTCCAAAAGTCGTTGTAGGACAGACCTACCCCCTTACGGTCGCGCTGCGCCTGTGCGATAATGCGGGGCATGTACCTCAAATGCCACAAGCGATTCAAAGACGGGAAGGAGCATCGCTACTGGTGTATCGCGGAGAGCGTGAGGACGCGCAACGGCGTCAGTACGCGACAGGTCCTTTATTTGGGCGAGATCAACGACTCCCAGCGGATTCAGTGGTGTTCTGCGATCGAGGTGGTTGACGGCGGGGGCTCGGGCGTGCGCCAAATGAGTCTGTTTCCCGAGGATCGCGTCCCGCCCGCCGGGACTGTGAACCCCGTGCGCGTTCGCCTCGACGCGATGACGCTGCACCGCCCGCGCCAATGGGGCGGCTGCTGGCTGTCCCTGGAACTCTGGAATCTGCTGGAGCTGGAGGCGTTCTGGGGTACGCACGTGGCAGACAGCCGGAAGGGGACACGCTGGACCGACGTGCTGGCGGCGATCGTGACCTACCGACTTCTCGACCCCGGGAGCGAATGGCGGATGCACCGGGAATGGTTCCGAAACACGGCGATGGCCGACCTCCTCGGATGCGACGCGAGTGTAGCCGCGAAGAACACGCTCTACCGCTGTCTCGCCAAGCTCTGCGAGCACAAAGACGAGCTCTTCAAGCACCTCCGCGAACGCTGGGGGGCGCTGTTCGGCGCGACATGCGACATCCTGTTGTACGACCTGACGAGCACCTACTTCGAGTGCGACGTCCCCGGGGCGTCCGGTCTCCGCCGCTTCGGGTACAGCCGCGACAGGCGCCCCGACTGCGTCCAGGTCGTCATCGCGCTCGTCGTGACTCCCGACGGGCTGCCCGTCGCCTATGAGACGATGAAGGGGAGCACGTCGGACAAGACCACGCTGAAGGACTTTCTGGCGAAGATCGAGAGGCTGTACGGCAAGTCGGGCCGGACCTGGATCATGGACCGCGGTATCCCCACCGAGGAGGTGCTCGGCGAGATGCGCGAGGCGGGAACGAGCTACCTCGTGGGGACGCCGCGCGGTCGGCTCACGAAGCTCCAGCGCGAGATCGCCGGCCAGCCCTGGCGGAAGGCCCGGGAGGGCATCCAGGTGAAAACCGCCGCAGGGACGGACGGCGACACGTATGTCCTGACCCGCAGCTGCGGCCGACGCGACAAGGAGCAGGCCATGCGCCGCCGGAGGCTCCGGATCCTGCTCCGGCGTCTCGGGGAGATCACCCAGATGAAGGACCTGGCCCACGACGAGCTGGTGGCAAAGGTCGCCGTGGCCAGGCATGAGGCGGGCCGCTCTGCGGGCCGCGCTGTGGACGTCAGACTGCCGACGGCCGAAGCGCCGTTCTCCTTCAGGCTGGACCGCGCGAAGCTCCGTGACGTGCGCAGGGGCGAGGGCACGTACCTGCTGCGGACGAATCTGCCACCGGAGAACCCCGAAGACCTCTGGAAACTCTACATCACGCTCACGGAGGTTGAGCAGGCCTTCAAGGATCTCAAGAACGACCTCGCCATCCGCCCGGTCTACCATCAGACCGACGGGCAGATCGAGGCGCACATCTTCGCCGGATTCCTCGCCTACTGCCTCTTTGCAACACTCAAGCAGCGCTCACGGGGGCTCGCTCCCGGCCTCACGCCGCGCGCCGTCTTGGACAAGTTCAAGACCGTGCAGATGATCGACGTCCACTTCCCAACGACTGACGGTAGAACGCTTGTACTCCCGCGTTACACACAGCCGGACAAGGATCTGCAGATCCTCCTCCACCGGCTCGATATGCGACTCCCCGAACAGCCGCCGCCCCGCATCGAGGCTTCTGCCGGGGACTGAAATGTAGGGGAAACCTTGAGGGTCAAACCCCAGCAAAATCGATGGTTTATACCTCGAACGGGGAAAGTCGGGCTAATCCCCCGGCGGCGACGCACGATCCCAGAACCAACCCCGCCGCCAGGGACCTTGCCCACGCACGCACGAACACGACTCCTCGCACCGCCCGTCCGCCCTCTCAGCGCCCGTCCGGATTCGGCTCTTCGTTCGTGAAGGGATCGCGCGCCGTCCGGAACCAGAACCCTTGCCCCGCCCGCAGCGTCATCTCCGGCGCCGACCATTCGCCGTCCGCTCCCTTGACGTTCTCCACGTAGCTGCTCGTTTCCTCGTCCCACACCAGCAACGTGTCCCCCGCCGCCGCGCCCCGCGCCAGCGCCGTCGCCGCCCACACCGCTTCCTTCGGATACGGATAACCCAACTGGTTCAGCCCGGGATTCACCGCCTGCGCGAACGCCTCGTCCACCGGCGCCAGGCCCTTGAGAAGAATCCCGTACTCCGCCTCCGGCGCATTGGCCGGCATTACAATCCAGAAGCCCGCGCCGCGCTTCCACGTCACGTTCCCTTCCCACTGACCCTTCCCGTCCAGCCGGTCAGTATCGTAGGCGCCATTCGCCGGGTTCCAGTGCCACACCGCGGTGCCCTCCGGAAGCCCCTGCCCGCCCAGCACGTCCGCGCTCTTCAGTTCCACTCCGCCCGCCCCGGCGTCAAACGCCCAGCCGACCATCACAAGGCCCCCGCGCAGACACTGCACCGCGATGGTTTCCTCCGCCGCCACCGGTGCCGCCACCGATGCCGTCGCCGCGCTTGCCGTGGCCTGCGTCCCCGCGCTTTCCACGCCAACCGCCTTGACTTGGGGCTGCCTCGTCCCGGACGTCCTTGCGCCGCCGGCCACGGTCAACACCGTGCCTCCCCGGCTGCCACCGCCGCCACCACCGCCGCCGCCACTCACATAGCGGATGATCACGATGCCGCTGCCGCCGTTGCCGCCAGCACTTGAGCTGCCTTTCGCTCCGCCACCGCCGCCGCCAGTGGAAACTGTGCCGGGTGATCCCGCACCAGAATTACTCCCTGCGCCCCCTGAAGTTCCGCCACCAGATCCCGCTGTAACGGCACTTCCAACACCGCCACCACCTCCGCCTGCGTAGTCTTTTGAAACGCCGGACATGGTGGAGGTCAACGGCGCACCACCATTGCCGCCCTGTCCTACTGCGCCGTTTGCACCAGCACCAGCATAACCGCCACCGCCGCCGCCCGAGCCATAAGCTCCGGCGTCAATGGCGTTGCCGCCTTTATTCCCCTGACCGGCAATACCATTTGCGCCGGTTCCTTTCGAGTCTGGGGCATTCTGACCATTTGCGCCACCACCACCTGAGCCGCCGATACTAGCATTGCCATTACCAGCACCGCCGCCGCCGCCAATGGCATTCATGCTGAATGCCGATGATACAAGGCCAGTGCTTCCGGCAGCATTTACTGCGCCAGCCCCACCTGCACCTACAACGATGGCATATCCTGTCGCGACGACGGAAGTTGATCCCAGGACCACTCCGCCAGCACCACCGCCGCCACCGCCCCATACACTGCCGCCACCACCGCCGCCGCCACCACCACCACCGACAATCAGGTATTCCACATCGCCGCCGCTCGTGACCGTGAACGTGCCGCTGTTCGTGAAGATGTGCGCGGTCCAGTTCGTCCCGTTCAGCGTGTAGTTCGTCACCGTACCGCCCGTGGCCGACACGCCTCCCCCGTTGATCGCAAAGCTCGCCGTCACGGCGATGTTGCCGGTCACGTTGGCGTCCGTGCGCGGGTTCTGCGTGCTGCTGTCGCTCCACTGCACGAAGTGATAGCCCGTGTCCGCCACCGCCGTCACCGCCGTGCCG
>VGWG01000033.1 GCA_016873675.1 Lentisphaerota bacterium
CCCTGCAGCCGGAAATCGGCAACAACGAACGGCGCGTCCTTGCGCCGGAAGGCGAGCAGCAGCCCTTCTCCGAGATCCGGGCGGTGCATCTGGAACGCGGCCCAGATATCGTATGCTGGCGAATTGGCCAGGAGCGGATAGTAGTCGCCATAGAACAGCGGGCGGGCACGGACGAAATCGGCCATCATCTGTCGGTGCCAATCCCAGGGATACTGCTCCTCGATCGGGAAGCTCTCATAGGGGAAAATGTTAAACTGCATCGCCGCGCTCAGACTGCTGCGGAAGTTAGTGGTGTCGCCCGCGCGCCGGCATCCGCCCAGTACGCCCGTCCCGCTCAGCGGAACCCAGTACGAGAGCCCCATGGTGTGGGTCTGGCCCGGCGTGCCGTCACTAATCCAGCCGCATTGCCAGTCGCTGCGCCACAGCGCGATGCTGCGGCTGATCGTCTCCAGGTCGATGCGCCGTCCGCCGCTGGCGCAGTTGTCGATCACCAGCCCCGGCTGACGCCGGAGCAGTTCATCCCAGAACTCGTAGAGTCCTTCGATATGACGGATCTCCGTCATTCCCTGGCGATCCGGCGCGTCGGCGGCTCGCCAGTACGGCAGCGGATCAAAATTGAAGTCCTGACGGTAGAGCTGCACCCCCTGTTCCACCATGAAGGTTGAAATGAAGTCTGTCATCCAGCGCCGGGCTTCGGGCAGACCGAGATTAAAGAGCACATGACTGCCCGGCTTATGCTCGCCCAGGAACCAGTCCGGGTGTTCGATGGTCAGTGGGGTGCCGTTGACGGCGCGCTCGGGCTCGAACCAAAGCAGGAACTTCATGCCGGCTTTCGCCGCCGCATCGCTGATCGGACGCAGCCCGTTCGGGTGCGCCGCCGGGTTAATGGACCAGTTGCCGACGTGGTGGGCCCAATCCCCGGTAAATTCATCCGGCGAATAGCCGCTGGCGGGTCCGTACCAAGCGGCATCAATCCAGTAGTAATCGTAGCCCAGCTTCTGTCGCTGGTAAGCCTCGATCCGGGCGAGATGATCATGGGTCTTCATGCTGCCCCAGTGCCCGACGGTCAGCGGACTCCGTAACAGTTCGCCGTTCGGCCGCGGCGTATGGTGTGCGAGGACAAAACGCCGCCATGTGTTGTGGCCGGCCTGCGGCTCGCCATCCCAGAAGAGCAGCGCCATACTCGGCGTGCGGATCTCCTCGCCGGGGTGCAACGTCAGGCTGGTCAGCTCCTGTCCGGCAAACAGCCGGACGGTGTCGGCGTTCTCGCGGGCGAACTCGGCCGCCCACTGCCCGCTCCAGCCGATCGCCACGATGACGCCATTCTTACCGCTTTGGAGGTTGAAGAATGGCAGCCAGGTATTGGACGAGCGCCCGCCGCCCGCCGCCATTCTGATCGTTTCGCCAACTGGCAGCGGCACCACCTGGTACTCAAAATCCGCCGGCGTGCAGGGCGACCCGCGCGACCGCCGCAGGCACGTGTCATCGGAGTTCCACGTCCGGGCCCTGTCCGCCGCCCAAGCCATGTCCAACGGCCGGATATCCGCGATGAGCGGCGTATCCGTCTTGCCGGTATTGCGGAAACGCAGCACCCACTCCACAGCCGGGAACCCGGCAAAGGCCTGCTGTTCCATCTCGCACTCCAGGCCGGACTGCGGGTCGCGCCAGGTCACGACCCGCACCTTCACGCCCGCTGCGCCGGGCTTATCCGCACGCTGTACCTGCCACGTGCCGAGCAGTTCGGCCGACGGTTTTCCGCCCAGCCGGAACGAGAAGGGCGGCTTCTGATCGGGCAACGAAGCTCCCGCATACTCTCCCAGTCGCGCCACATGCCCATCCGCCAGTTCCACCTCGACATCCACCCAGTTGGCATGCGCCCAGTCGTTATTGCCGTTCACCTCCCGGACACGCAAGACGACTTCCGTGGCCCCGTTCAAGGCGACATCCACGCGCACAGCCGGCGTGGCGATGCCCACGGCGGCGGAGCGCCACAGCTCGCGCCCACCTGCCTCAACCGAGAAGATCAGCCGCGCCGGACTCCCCTTATTGGGCTCGGCGCTCCGGGTCTTCGATGTGTCATTCATGCCGATCCAGGCGCGTAACATGCGGGTAGGCTGATGCGTCCGCAGCACAATTTCACTCTCGGCGTGGGTGCCCAGACCGTAAGTAAAAGTCTTGCCGGCAATCGTGAGCGGGCCGTCGCTAAAAATAGCGTGGTTGAATTTTAAACTGCCCCACCCCTGCTTCCATGCGTGCACGCGCAAGGCATGCGGGTCTCCGGACCCGGCGGCGGCCGCCGCTGCCCACTCGGCGGAAAACTGCCGCGCCGCCTCGACATTAACAGGGATTAAATCCGCATCTGTAGGGAAACGTGTGTGACGAGTGTTATTCATTGCCCCTCCTTGATATCAATCCATATGGGACTGGTCCAGGCCATGGCCGGCCATGTGAGCGGGGCTTGCACAATCCGCGCGTAGTAAAGGCAGGAGGTCTCGACCAGATCGTCAAACGTGATCATCGCGTCCATGCGCTCGGGACGCGGGGCGGTAGACAGGACTGGGCGGAAGGTCTTATCCACGCCCTTTCGGAATCGCATGAGGTCAACCCGCAGGAGCGTGTCTGTGCCCCAGACATTCAGGGTGATCTTCAGTTTGTCTCCCCGCTGTCTTTTCCCGACCGACCCTGTCCCCAGATCATCCACGGCGAATTCAACCAGGATGCGCTCGCCGGTGGTCGCGTAGCAGGTGCGATGAAGCATGCCGTCGAAGATCTCCTCGCGGGTCAGGGTTTTCGCGAACACGGCGGCGACTCCGCCATGCCGGCGACCGCCTTGTCCGCTGTGCTCGTCGGAGGAGCCAATGACCCCCACGCGCTTGCCGGCCATCCAGTAATCCTGGGCGTAATAGGGGCCGGGAACAGACGTGTTGGCCCGCCGTTCCGGGTTGTGCATGCGGTTGAATTCGTACGCCAGCAGATGCTGGGGATCGTACAGCTCACTTTGGCCGTGTTGCGAGTAGATTTCCATCACCGGACGCAGCCCCCGGTCGTCACACACATCCCAAGCGATGGCCCGCCCGATTCCGCCTCCCTGCGGCAGTTCGCCCCAATTGATCCCCGTATGATGGGGAACCAGCATGACGCGCGAGGGATCGGCCTCTTGTAGTCGCGTAAACGTGTTCGGCGGCGCCTCTGTGCCTTCCGTTCGAATCGCGCGGTAGCGCGCCATGGTTTCCGCGTCACGAAAATAGATGTTGTGGTCGCCGGTCAGCTCTTTCGAGTTCCGCTCATCACCCAGAACCGTGACGAAAGCCCCCGGGCAGTGTGCTTGGTCGGCCCACTCCGTCACCCGGCGATACCCCTCCGGCCCAAGAGCCTCCCAATGGTCGGAAACCCCGGCGAAGTCCAGAGCGCTGACCTCACGAGCATAGACATAGGGGTCTGTGCCCTGGCCGTCATGGGAAAGCTTGGTGTGAATATGAAGGTCGCCCCAATACAGTTTGCGGGTGCCCATGGCAACCTTGACCGCATTCGAAACCGTGTCGCGAAAACGAAATCGGTAAACGCCGTCTTGATCAATGCGGGTACGGACACGCAAAGAGCCCGACAGGCGAAGATGCTCCGCGATCACGGCGCCGTCCGTCCGTGTGAGGCGTTCATCCTCGAACACGGTGCTGGACGCATTCTCGAACCGGTCCAGCGACACGATGAACACATCGAAGTCCTCGCCGGGAACCGCGTACGACGGAACGATGACCCGGAAGCATTGATGCGCGCCGGCGATGACCGTCAAGACAGGCTCTGTCTCAGGGGCTTGTCCGTTGACGCGGAGCCACAGGGCGTCCGTCTCCGCCACGTAGGGGGCAAAGGTATTCGCATAGCGGATATGGATGGGCGTCCCCGCGGGAATGGCGCCACTGACCAGCTCTGCGGTCACCAGGCGTCCATGTCGAACCTCCCCCTCCGGATAGTTCAGGTGTCGCGGCTTGATTGTGAGGGCGAAGCGCGTTTCGGCACCCTCAGGCGTCGTCACCGAGATAAAGTGCGGGTGATCCGGTTTGTCACCCTGCAATTCGCGCGTGTAGCTTGGCCCGGTGATCACCATCCAGCTATTCGGAAACTGGAACTCGATCCGGTCCCGGGGTTTCACGTCCTCGTCTGCCTGCACAACGACCTCAACCCCACACGTTTCCCCCACGTCAAACCGCTTTTGCACGCATTGTGCCAGTAATTGCATAGCCATCATCCCTTGCTGATCGTTACCGTCTTGATCTCAAACGGACGGAATTGCAGGGGGGCGTCCTGCGCAAGCGGTTCGTTCTCCAACGGAGACACGGCGCTGGCCCGGCCACCGCAGGGACCGATCAGGGCGTCAGCCGCCGCAACACCGTAGACTTCCGTCATGCGCAGCACCAGATCATCGCTGTCTTCCGCGCGTTTCACCACGGGGATGATGACATTGGGGGCGCTGTTTTGCAAGAAGGAGTGGCGCGCGGGCAAGGTGGGCTTCCGCCCCTGGCGCAAACGCGCAATCTCCGCCGATTGCAAAACCACGGACGGAAAAACGCTGTTGAACTCGTAGCCCTGATGCGTCAGCCGGTTGGCGGCGACATCTCCGGGGCCGCTGAGAAAGGCGTATTCATGCACCTGAAGCCCGGCGTCTTTCGCCGACGGATCGGTCAGCCGGTTGCATTCCAGCGACCTGGCGTTCCAGACCCTCAGACGCGGGCTGCGCTGCAGCGCCACTTCCATGACTCCGTCCTTGAAGCGGTGCGCCGCGATCCCCTTGTTCAGCAGCGCGCAGGTGTAGTTATCCTGGCGGTTGACCGCCGCGGCCCAATGGACCGCCGGCCACACGCCGTCAGGATTACAGTGCACACCAGCCTTGGGGCGATACGACGGACGCTCAATCATTCCATAGGGAATTTCGTACCAGGCCCGGTCCTGCGGCGTGGTGAACCCAAACGGGAACGGGACCAGCAAGCGCACGTTCTGGCTGTCACACGCGATCGTTGTGCGAATATCAATCCGGTTGCTGCCGGGATAGAGCGACAGTTCCGTGGTCCAGGACAGGCTGTCGATGAGAACCTCGACTTCCGCCGCGGTGAGGTCCCGGATCTTGCACAGGTTGGCCTTGCACACGTCACTGCGCCAATCGCGCGGCAGCTCCCATTCCAGGCGCTTCGGCAAGGTCCCCTGGATGACCAGCCTTTGGAAGGCGCCGGTATACGACCGGACCGTCATGGTGGCCAGGTCGGACAGATTTTTCCGCATGTTGAAGAACTTCAGCCGGTCCCAGAAACTGCCGATGTCGTCCTCGGCCATCAAGTCCGCAGTCCCTTTGCCGGCGACCAGACGGTTGAGCGACTTGTCGAAGATTCCGGTAATCCCCCGCGCATCAAAGTCAATCCGGTAGCGCTCGTTCGCAATGCTGTTGCCCATGCCAGGCGTCAGGCGGTCCAACTCACACCGCCCGCTGACCGCCGCTTCCGCTGAGGCCTGCAGTCCGGCCGCTTCCGCATCCCGGCTGAGGACGCCGGAAACGAGCGCTGCCGCAGGCTGAGTCCGCGGCTGCTTCGAAGGGTTGGCGCGCAGGGTGGCATACCCGCAGGCGGGCAATCCGGCACAGCGGCATTTCAAACGATAGGCCACGGTGTCCAGGGGCATCTCGATACGAGCCCACTCTAGCACATCGGCCCGGCTTCCGTCTGCGGACGTCAGGGTCCATTCGGTCACCTGCTCGTCTTTCGTGATCCCCAGGTCCGCCGCCCGTATCACCACCTCGGTAAACACCGGAGTGACTTCCCAGTTCAGGGGGTTGAACACCGCGACGGTTGCATCAGGGCCGGGCGGCGGCGGCTGAATCTGAGCGCCGATCCGCGCGCACGCCTCCAGCATGTGCCTGCCTGCGCCGCGCCGCACCTGCCGGTTCCACTTCTGCAGTTCGCGCAGGGGACCATCCGGATGGCTGGCGGTAATGCTGTCGTGGAATTGCAGCAGGCTCATCAGGTTCCACCACCGGGCAAACCCCCGACGCGGATAGGCATAGTCGAAAGCAGCGGCAAAGGCGCTGAACTTCTCCGCCGCGAGCAGCAGATGCTCCAATTCCCGGTTCTGGCGCTTGAGCCCGCTGCGGGTGATATAGCAGCCGGTGGCAATGGGATTGCCTTCCGCGCGAACATCAATCTCCTCGGTCGTGACCGTGCCAGCCAGTATCCGGTCCAGGTGCGGCTTCATCCGAGTCTGCCGGATCTGTGCGTGGGTCACAAACCGGATTTCGACGCCCATGCGCGCACCCAGGGCCAGTGTGTCCGCCACAAACGAAGAGGTCTTCACCGTCTCTTCCGTGGTGATATGAATCACGGCGGTGTCATGCGGGCCTTCGGACAGTTGTTTCAACGTGTCTTGCAGGCAGTTGGCCCCATGCTCCACATGCATATCCATGCCGCTGTATTCACAGAAGCGGCACCCTGCGCCCTGGCAGACCGGGCATCGCCGGTACTGGTGATTGACAAAGATGCTGGTTGCCCATGCCGCACTGCCGAAAAAGCCGGATCGAATGCACATCAGCGTTCCGTCAATGCCGCGCCAATAGGGCCGGTCGGGCTGTCCTAACACATGCTCGGTTTCCATCCCAGCCGCCGAATTCCCGCCGAACATCCGGGAATGTATCGGCAGCCAGGGGAGGTCGAACTGACTGAAAATCTGGGGCACCTGGGCGCTCAAGCCGAAGGTGTCCGGCGCGGCACCCGTTTGCGGACGGACGTTGAACGTCTCCTTGAGCCAGCGGAAACTGTACAGAAAATTCCGGTAGATGGATTCCCCGTGTACCAGATTGTAGTCAATCACCGCTTCGCCGCCGCCCAGATGTTCAATCTGGCCCTTGCGGGTCAGTTCTCGCACGAGCGGGAGTTTGTCCGGGTTCTGCTCCAGATACTTCTTGATGGTGCAGGTCTGTTCGATCTCATACGCCGCCGGCGTGTTGGGGAGAATGTCGAACCACCGATCGAATTGCGACGCTTCGCGCTCGCTGTACGAGCGCAGAACAGACCCATCCGTATCCTCCGCATGCTCCTCAAACGCTTTGTTCCATAACGGATCGTGATGGTCACTCAGATTTATGTAGGCGGTTTTCATATAGACTCCTATGACAGAATTAACG
Source organism: Lentisphaerota bacterium (assembly GCA_016873675.1). Taxonomy (NCBI): domain Bacteria; kingdom Pseudomonadati; phylum Lentisphaerota; species Lentisphaerota bacterium. The sequence continues at coordinate 7,160 of VGWG01000033.1, forward strand.
GTGGCACACGCTTCAGTTGAAAGTGGTTTCTACGCAGGGGCTCACATCAGACGTCGGAGGTTGGTGCGTGCCCCAGGCGGTGGGTTGTTCGCTCATGGTAAAGGCCAGGACAGTGTCGCCTTTTCGATTAATGTCGCCGGGGATCGAATGGGCCAGGTCCAGCATCAGATGGGCGTCATCACTGGCTGGAAAAGTGAAGCGATAGATCGCCGCATGGCGGGTCGGCGCAAGTTCCGTGAGGATGTCGTATCTCGTCCGCCGAACAGCGCGGGGAAGGACCTCGTTGCGTGACGCGGATGCCGCGCATCCGTCTGGACAGGTCTGTGTTTGAATGCTCATGGTTTTGCGCCAAACACAGGCCGTGCTTCCTGCGCAAGCATCGTATCGGTTTGTTGCAGTTTGTGAAACTTTCTGGAGGCATAGAGGGGGGTGTGCGGCGCGCCGTGCGGCAGGTAGAGAAAGAACGGCTTGTCCTTGGACTTCGTGATAAACTCGATGGCCTCGGTTGTGTAACGTTGCGTCAGTTCGCTGATATTAATCTTGCCCGCTTGCTCAATGATGTTCGTGCCGCGATACAGCTCTCCATTACCGTGGTTGTCACCCGGCATGCCAAAATAGGAGTCAAACCCCTGGCTCGTCGGCAACGTCGCCACTCCTGTTCCCAAATGCCATTTACCAATGCAGGCCGTGGCGTAGCCCTGACCACGCAACAGCTCTGCGATGGTCGCCTCATCCGGATGCAACCCCTTTTCTGAGCGAGTGGGAAGCACACCCATATGCATGCCGACACGCTTGGGATAACAACCTGTCATCAGCGCTGCGCGTGTTGGTGTACAACACACCCCCGCCGCATAAAAATCCGTGAACCGCACCCCTTCCGCCGCCATGCGGTCCAGACAGGGCGTCTTGATGTTTGGCGATCCATAACAGGACAGGTCCGAATAGCCCAGATCATCGGTCAGGATGAAGATAACATTTGGCTTTCCGGCAGGTTTTGTCTCCGCACTCCAGGCGCCATTTATCGCCATACCTGCCAACGCAACTCCCACTGTGCCCAGAAACTCGCGACGATTCATTCTCAACTCCTTTGCCTGCTTCACTTTCAAGATGTGACAATGCGCCGCACAAACATGATCGCGGCCTACCGTCGACCTCCCGCCAGCTCATGGCTGACGAGGTACTGACCAGACTCTTCTGTTTGTGTTACAGGCAATCGCCCTGCCGGCATTCTTTCTTTGTATGCCAAACTGACTCTAAGAGTACATGTATTGGTTCCGATAGTCAACTTCTCGAACGGCCCTGATGTCCTCCCCTCTGCCGCGCGATAGGTGATATTCGGCTGCTCCGGCAATGCCGAGGGGACTCCTAACTGCCGCCATGACGAGGAGCAAGTCGAGTTACGACGATCCCTCTCCATGACGTCTTGCCAACAGGCACCGCTACTGCTGCGGGTTGTTACCCGCCCGAGTTAGCGGAAGCAGTGCCTGTGCGCCCATCCCTGGCTTAATGGCTCCATAGAAGTTTTCGTATTGTTTTTCGGAAGGAACCGGTGCCACGGTAGTTTGGGGCGGTTCGTCTCCGGTCCCTGCGGCCGCACGGCCATACAGGAGCACCTCTTCCCCTTGCTTCAGGTCAATCAGGAAAGCCCCGTTTCCGTCCGGCTTCAGGCTAAAGAATCGCGCACCGTGCGCCAAAACAGTGCCGGGGAGGTTGGGCATTACCCGCAGTGGCGTGCCAGCCAAACTCTTAACCAGCACCCATTGATTGACGCCATTTGAGCGTTTGCCGCTGACCTCGAAGGCGCCCTCGGCAAGAAGCGAGGCAAACTCCACATCACGAAAGGCGTCCGGTATTGCGGGAAAAACCCGGAGAGTATTCTTAATCGTATGCACGAGCATGCAGTGCAGGGACTCCGCTCCGGAGAGAGGTGTTTCAATCACCGGTCCGCCGCCCTCGGTGTACATGGTGTTTGGAAGGAGGACCTCACGGAGGCCGTTCAGGCACTCGAGAGCGAAATTGCCTTCGCCCAGAAGTGCCGCCATGGCTGCGCCACCGGTATAGGAGTAGCCCTGCAGCGCGCCGCGCAGGCCCATCCAGTGGCGGAATGATGTCTCGGCCACGGCGCGCTCGGCCGCATCTTCAAGATCGCAGAGCTGTAGTGGGTAGAGGGCAAACAGGTGCGAGTAGTGGCGGTGCGACACGGCGAAGGGGAGGCCGCGTGCGACCATCAGACCGTTCTCGTCAAGGCAGTACGGGGTGAGATCGCGCAAGCATTCCTTCCAAAGTGCCGAATGCGCGTCGGTAATCCCCAGTTCATGCTCCGCATCGAGGAGCGTGGTGAGCCCCCAGCGAAGGAGGGCCAGGTCGTAGCTGGTATCGTGTGCCGGACAAAAAGTGGAACGCGCGGGGTCCCCGGGTGTGGGGTACTCGGGAGAGGTGGTGCGAGGGAGGTGCAGTTTTCCATCCGCACCCCGCTCCAGAAGTGCACGCGGAACCTCAACAGCGGCACGGAGCACGGGGTAGACCGTTTCCGCCAGATAGTGCCGGTCCATGGTGTAACGATACTGGTCATGGAGCAGCTTGGCGATCCAGGTGAAGTTGCCGAGCTCGAAGATTCCTTCGATTCCCTGCTGGATCGCCTCGCGCGCTGGGAGGCTGTTGTGTGTGCATTCGCGGCCGGAACTGCGCCCCATGTACATCCCATCGGGGGTAACGGGGGCGGCATTCTGACGCATCTGCTCTTCGTAGCGGTGGATGGTGTTGGCGAGCGAGCGTGCGAGATCCACACGGTTGGCTTTGCAGAGGGGGCTGTAGGCAAGCTGGACATTCAGGTTCCACCAGGTACCGGGCCAAGCCGAGTCCGTCAACCAGACCCCCTGGTTATCGATCACCTCGTCCATCTCCCCGCGGGTGGCGCTCGCTAGCTTGTAGAGCTGAATGTGGTAAAAGGCCTCCCAGCGGGTATCGCTGAGGGAGAGAAAGCTTCTCCGCCACCAGGAGTGCCACCACGCGCGATGCTCATCTTCAAGGGCGGCAAGCCCCATGGTAACAGCGTCGTCAACGGCTGCCCGCGCAGCCTTCCGGGCCACGCCATTCTCCCGTGAGTGCTGGATACTCAACAGGTACCTATCACGCTGAAAATTATCCAAAACGTCATGCTGCGACCCCTTCATAGCGCGGAGTGCAACGGCGCATTCACCGGAAATGGCGCCGGCGTCATTTACCAGCTCCTGGACCGAAAGGGTGATGTCACCGGTGGTGGTTAAGACCGGCTTGGGAGGAAGGGGGGTCGCTGCATCCGCCACCTCGGGACTTACCCATTCCAAGCGGGGGCTGACGCCGTGGGCAGGGTGGAGCGAAACCTGGGGCCGCGCGGAAGCAGTCATCGTCTTCGGGTAAGTGACGACGAGCATCAGCACATCACGCACCGCATCGGCGAAGGCCCGCCAGGAGATATTCCCCGCAGGGGTTTCCGTTGCTCCGGTTGCCTCCGCGTCATACAGTCCCAGGCGCATCTGCTCCGTCGTGCCTGCCGGAGTTGCAGCAGAGTAGCCTGCTGTCAGCACCAGGTCGCCGATAGGAATGCGCGGCACGCACCAGTCCACTCCCTTGAGGAAGTTATGTGCCTCGGCGTCGTTACGGCCGAGCTCGAAGCACAACCCTGTAGCCGATTTCTTGTAGATGGAGGCACCGATCATACCGTTGCCGATAAAGGCGCACTCCCCCCAGTCAACACGGGTACATGCGGGCCGGTCGGGGTAGTAACGGCCGCCACGATGAACCAGGTAGGGCCAGGTCGGGTCGAGGCGTGAGAGAAAGGATCGGTAATCAATTGTGTCGGTCATGGCATGCGCTTTCGCTGAGCAAAATCAGGAACTTTAGGGCTGCTTGAGGCCATCCTTGTATGCCAAGCCGACGGTAAGCCTGAAGGTGTTGGTTCCGATGTTCAGCTTCTCAAACGGCCCGGGCGTCGGATTCATGCCGCGCGCCGCGCCAAGCAGGTCTGTGGTAACGTCCATCGGGGTTCCGTCGGGGTGTTCCATGCCGACGCCGGTCAGGAAGTTCGTGCCCAACATGGCGCTGGTGACAATCGGCGCGGTCACGCCTGGAAAGCCGGCGTCCACCACAAAGGTGATCTCCGCGCCGTCGGGCAGGGACGTCAGAGTGAAGCCCGGATCGAAATCGGAAACCACGCGCGAATGGGTGCCTTCAAAGGCCGCCTTCTTGGCGCCTTTGTAATACACGTTGAAATCGGCGGCTTTGGGTTGCTCGGTCTGCTTGCCGCCTGGGCCGACGCCGACATAGATGTTGTTGTAGAATCGGTCGGACCCCGTCTCCATGTTCCAGTCGCCGATCTTGTCATACGTGTGAGGCTTGTAATACGCGGCCTGGCGCCCATCTCCGGCGAAAGACGTCCCGGCATCAATCATGAGATTATGGACCAGCAGGACCTGATGCGCCTGCTCTTTAACGCCTTTGCCCACAATCACATTGTTGTCAGCGAGGTGACCGCCGATGTTCTTTTCGAAATACAGGGCCGTCTGAGCCGTGTTGTAGATAATATTTCCCGTAATCCTCAAATTCTGATTGGCCCAGTCGATCCAGATGCCGTGATGGACCCCATTTCCTTTGCCGTACACACCGCGGATCACGTTGTTCTTAATAGTGTAGTCGGCCGCGCCGTGAATCTTGATGCCGGCCGTTTCCCAGCCGCCAAACTCCATGAGCGGGTTGATCTCCTCGATCAGGTTGCCCTCGATCAGGCTCACGCCCCAGTTGCCGCCACTGCCGCAGATGCCGGATTGACCGCAATTGCGGATGATGTTGCCGCGGACCAGATGATGGCCCCTTGCGGCGTAATTCTTGCTGGTGTCGTTTTGCAGTGAACCGCTGACAATGCCGACCGTCCGCGAGTCAGAGATGATATTTTTCTCAATGATCCAGTGCGTACCGCGATAGGTGCTAATCAGCCCTTCCTGATCCGACGTTTTCGGACTGGGCGGCGACCAGTTCGGCGCCCCGTGCGACAGGTGGAAGCCGCGCAGCGTGATGTAGTTCACCCCGCCATCCAGAATGGGGCGGAAGACGGATTTCCTCATGGTCACTTCGGCGATGCCGGCATTGGGATTTGCGCCGCCGAAGTTGGCATAGATCACCGTGCTGCCCCTGTCCTGCTTCACGTACCACGTCTTGGGCGTCGCCGTCACATCGGCCAAGACGCGCTGTTCCCGGTATTGTTCCCCTTCGTAAAACACCTGTCCCCGGTGAAACTTGCCTTCGCCATAGCCCATCCAGGCTTCCTTGACAAAAACCGTATAGGGGTTAAACGCGCCAAAGACGGCGTTGGAGATGCTCACCTGATAGGTATTTCCGCTGTGCACGGTCCAATTGGTGAACTGGTCGGAACCCTTCCAGTAAACCTTCTCCCCCTCAGCGGCGCGATAGGTGATCCGTTGCGTCTCCGAGCGTCCCCCGCGCGGCGGGATCACCTCCTCGCGATAGGTTCCCGCGTGGACCGTGCACACATCCCCTGGCTGCATCACCGTGGCCGCCTTCTGAATCGTCAGGAAGGGCTGGGCTGACGATCCGGCATTGGAATCGCTACCCAGCTTCGAAACGTGATAGTCGGCCGCCCGGACAAAGCCGGCCGCGCCCGCAACCGCAACCAAACCCCAAAGAACGTTTTTGTTCCTCATGAAACCCACCGTTCGAACGCGTCGCTCTTTCGCCTGTCCCAGTTCCCGACACGTGTCAGACCGTACGGGAACACGCGCTGCGCTGCGTGCCCGAACGCACACAAGCTGAAAACCGGCCAGAAGGAGAAAGCTATCGTTGGTGGCATACGATAGATGATACGGGGCCGCGTTACAAGATCGGAGTGAACGCGCAATCTTTCGCCTTGCCTTTCCGGCAGCCAAGTGCCACAATCCGACCGCATATTTCTATGCAACACATGCATTCGGACAGGGTTTTTCATGCGCATTCTCCACCGTTACGTGCTCACCTCGTTTCTTGTGCCGCTGGCTTACTGCTTGGTGACGTTCATCTCGCTCTATGTCGTTGTTGAACTGATCGGCTCCTTCTCCATGCTGACCGCAACCAAACCCCCGTTCGGCGTGGTCGTGGGGTACTTTGCGGGCGTTGTTGCTCCGTTCCTCGAATGGCTGCTGGCCGCTTCCTTACTGCTCGCCTCGCTCTACACCATGTGGCAGCTTTGCCGCCACAGCGAGGTTACGGCGATGCGGGCCAGCGGGCTGGGCTTTGGGACCATCATTGCACCGCTGGTCAGCGTGGCGGTCCTGTTGTCGCTCGTGAGCGCGCTGAATCTCGAGTTCTACGCTCCGGACGCATCTGAAAACACCCAGCGGCTCGAAAAAAACCAATTCCGCCAGGAAGCCGGCGACATCCGTGAGAACATTCATTACTACAACACCTCTGAACGACGCAACTGGCGCATCAACCGGATGGATGTCTCCTCGCCGCAGGTTCTGTATGGCGTGCGAATCACCTGCGAGCGACCCAACGGCACCCGCGAGGTTGAAGTGGCCTGCAAACAGGCCGAATACCGCGACGGCGTGTGGTTGCTGTGCTATCCCCAATACATCTGGTTTGACGAGCTCGACATGCAGGTGGAATCGCGCATGCCTCAGCTCGACAAACTCTCGCTCCGCCTCATGCCGTCACTGAACGAGATTCCTGCCGACTTTGTGAATGAAACCCGCGAATGGTCGCGCCTGCCCATCCGCGCGCGTCTGCGCTATTTGCGTGTCCATCCCGACCTCAGCGATGAAGAACGCGATTCAAAATGGTACGATATTCACTCCCGTTTCGCTTCGCCCTGGGCTTGCACGGTCATCACCCTCTTCGCCATTCCCATGGGTGTCGCAACCGGCCGGCAGGGCGTCTTCAAGGGGATTCTGACCGCGATCGCCCTCTTTTTCGCCTTTTTCGTCGCGGTCAACGGCTGTATGATCCTTGCGAAGCGGGGATTGCTCCCGCCCCTGATCGGCGCCTGGATGCCGAACGCCTCCTTCCTTGCGGCCGGCCTCTACCTGCTCTGGCGCCAACGGTGAACGCGCCGACGCGCATCCCGCCCCTGCGCACGTCTGCCGCTGGCCCGAAGTTCTGGATGGCCGCGCCGGTCGCAGCCGAATGCGATTGACTCCCCGCGCCGTTAGCGTTTTGAGTTGAGTATTTCCGCGAGACCGTCTATAAAGGGCGGCGTTCTCACCCATTTACGGAGAGGTGGCCGAGTTGGTCTAAGGCGCAGCACTGGAAATGCTGTGTGCTCTTACGGGCACCGGGGGTTCGAATCCCTCCCTCTCCGCCACTTTGCCTAAGAAAGGGAAAGCGATGAACCTGTTGATTGCTCTCATGATCCTGACGATGCCGGTGCTATCGGCTCTTGCCCAAACGGGGGCTACGGCGACGGACCTGAAGACGCTGTACAAGGCCGGTAGTTCGCAGCTGGAGGCCGAGTCCAAGTCAGCCTACGTGAGCGCCCTGGGCCTGGTCCGCAGGACCTTCATCCAGTCCGGGGATGTGGACGGGGTTGAGGCCGTGGATGCTGAAATCACACGGCTTGAGAAGGGCGGGATGCTCGACGCCGGCACCACCAATGCCAACACGGGAGTCTCGGCCGTAGCCCTGCGTCATGTCCTGGGGCACGACAAGAAACTGAGCGGTTGGATGGACCAGTATATGAAGAAGCTGGAAACGGCCGTCAAGTCATCGCTTCAGGCTAACAAGATTGAAGAGGCGAAGCTGTGGAAGGCTGAGTTGGAGCGAATCAGGCTAATCAAATCAGAGATCGACTCCAGAATCGCGATGCAAGGGGGGGCGAGCGACACGCAGGTCTTTCCGAGTGTCCCTGCCGCGAAGAAGACCGCGCCGGCTGATTCAGTGACGTTCAGGGGACACCACTACAAGCACTTTTCCGAAGCCGTAACGTGGGACGCCGCCAACATGCGGTGCAACCACTTGGGCGGCCATCTGGTGACGATCTCTGACGCCGAAGAAAATAATTTCGTTCTGAACCTCAGCGGCGCATGGGACACGTGGATTGGACTGCGGAAAACAGGCTCTCAATTTGTCTGGGTTGACAAGTCCCCGATGAACTACACAAACTGGGGGCCAGGTCAGCCCGACGCCATCAAGGTCAGGGGCAGAATGGAGGTCGAGAACGCGGGCGTGCTGATCGGGAATAGACAGAATCAGCCCTATGACTGGATGGGGCAATGGCCCGGCCGATGGTGTGACTTGCTGGGCAACCAGATCAATCCGGATGTCAAAGGTTTCGTCTGCGAGTGGGACTACTGAGAGGCCGGTCCTGAACCGGTCGTTCCTCAGCCTCTACCCATCGTTCTGCGTCTTTCCTACCCCCGCGCCACAGGGAAGCACGGCCGTCACGGAATAATTCCCATGCCTTTGAGCACCGACAGCATGATGGCCGCCGCCATGACCGAGCCGATCTGCCCGCCGGTGTTGGCGCCCACGGCGTGCATCAGCAGGTAGTTGGACGGATTGTATTTAAGCCCCTCCTTCTGCGCGACCCGAGCGGCCATGGGATAGGCCGAAATACCCGCCGCCCCGATCAGCGGGTTGACCCGGCCTCCGGTCGTGAAGCACATGAGCTTGCCGAAGAGGACGCCGCACACCGTGTCGAGGCAGATGGCCACGAAGCCAAACAGGAGGATCATCAGGGTCTGCGAGGTCAGAAACGCGACGCCATTCATGGTCGCGCCGATGGAGATGCCGAGAAAGAGCGTCACCACGTTGGCGATCTCGTTCTCGGTGGCCTTGGTCAAGCGACTCACCACGCCGCATTCCCGCATCAGGTTGCCGAGCATGATCGTGGCGATCAGGGGAAGCCCCTGGGGGGCGACCAGACCACCGAAAATGGTCACCATGATCGGAAAGATGATCCGGGCGTTCTTCGACACCGGATTCGTCTTTTTGGCCCGCTCGGTCATGTTGATGGCGCGTTCCTTTTCTGTCGTCAGCAGCCGCATGATGGGGGGCTGGATGATCGGCACCAGTGACATGTAAGAGTAGGCCGCGACGGAGACGGCCGCCAGCAGATGGGGCGCGTAGCGCGAGGCGACAAAGATGGCCGTCGGCCCGTCACAGGCGCCGATGACACCGATCGTCACCGCGTCCAGCTTGTCGAACCCGAAGAGCAGGGCCAGCCCGATTGTCAGGAAAATGCCGAACTGGCCGGCTGCACCCAGCAGAAAGATCTTCGGGTTCTCCAGCAACGGGCCGAAGTCGGTCATGGCGCCGATGCCGATGAAGATCAGCAGCGGGAAGAGCTCGTTCGCGATGCCCATGTTGTATAGGGTGCGCAGAAAGCCGCCCTCGCCCATCAGGTTGGCCAGGGGAATGTTGACCAGAATGGCGCCGAAGCCGATCGGCACCAGCAGCAGCGGTTCGACATCCTTCTTGATCGCGAGGTAGAGCAGCACGCCACCCACCGCAATCATCACGAGGTTTGACACGTGCAAATGGGCCACGCCTGCACCGAGCCCGCTCAACCCATTCAGTATGGCCTCAAACATGGATATCTCCCGTTGCTCTGTGTTCTAGTGGGCGTCGATGTCCCGATGGGGAAACATTTTTTTCAATAACTCCATCAACACCGCGAGCGTGGCAAGCGCCACCAGTGTGCCGCCCATACCGACCACAAGCAGGGTAAGGCCGAATGTCAGTGCGTCCATATTCACGTTCCTTTGACCAAACGATCCCGGAACGCACATTATTTCATGTGAGCGGAGAGGAGACAACCACAAAATCCACCACACGATCGACCCGCAAGCCCGGAAGGACGAAAATCCGGCTCCCGGCTACTCCAGACTTCAGGCGCGTGATGTGCCGGAGCCGCGGCTTTCCAGCTCGATCGTCACAGGGCCGTCGTTGACCAGCCGCACCTGCATCTCGGCGCCAAAACGACCGGAACCGACCCGTTCCGGGCCCAGGCGGGCGCGCAAGTGCGTCACGAGCGAGTCATAGAGGGGCTCCGCCTGCCCGGGGCGCGCCGCCGCCGCGAAACCCGGCCGGTTCCCGTGGCGGGCGTCGGCATAGAGCGTGAACTGGGAGACCACGATCACGGCGCCACCGACGTCTTCGAGCGAGCGGTTCATCGCGCCCGCATCGTCCTCGAAGATCCGCAACTGGGGCAGTTTCCGAGCCAGCCACAGCACGTCCTGTTCTCCATCCTCATGGCGGATGCCAAGCAACACCAGCAGCCCCCGACCCATCCTGGCGACCGTCTCGCCGTCGATCACGACCGACGCCTCCGTCACCCGTTGTATCAATGCCTTCATCCCGCCTCGCTCGTCACCAGTGCGCAGGTGGATTGGGGACAGGCCAACGGCTCACTCTGACACGTCAAGCACCTTTGGCCAAAGACATTCCGAACAGCCCGTAGATACCCGTAGCCCCAGCGCATGTCGGGCAGCAGGTAGCTGCCCTCGGTCCACTCGTTCCAACTGTTGAGAGTGACCAGCGGCGTCTGATTGGGGCGGGCGTCGAGCCAGGCTTTCGCCCGCCACAGGCAGGCTTCGAAGGCGTCGGGGGTCGAGTGAGTGACCACCCGCTCCTGCTTGAACGATGGGTTGCGGTGGGTGTTGTCCCAGCCGATCGAGGCGTGCGGGTAGTAGGTGCCGTGCATGGCCTCGTAGTCGGGCCAGTGGCGAATCGCCTCGTTGGCCCACACCACGTAGTCGCCATTCTGGCCGCCCTCCATGCAGTACTGATAGGCGGTGGCGCTGTCAAACCCGAGGACGCGGGCGGTGGCGGCTTCGCTGCCGGGCGCCAACTTGGCTCCGGCCTCGACGCCGGCCCGCATCCGGCCGATGGCCTGGATGTCCACCCCGGGCAGGCCGCGTTCCTCGCAGCGCCGGCGCATCCAGGCAAAGGCGTCCTTTGTCTGCTCGACGCCGCCCAGCCCGCCGATCAGGTTGGGATAGTCGAAGATCGAGAACACCGGCTTGCCCGCGATGCGGTAGTAGCTGTCGAGGGTGAAATACTTCGCGATGATTCGGTCGAACATGGGTTCGAGCACCGCGCGTGAGACCTGACCTCTCCAGAGTATCGGTCGCGGCTTGGACCAATCGGTGTCCACATGCATGTTCCAGAGCGTGTCCACGTCGTGGTTGGCCCACATCAGGTAGAACTTGCAGTCCGTGCCCTTGAGCGCAGGGATCAGCCCCTCATTGAGCTGGCGCTCGAAGCATGGCGCGTTCTCGTACCAGTACCAGTCCATGATGAACACGTTGATCCCGTGCGACATGGCCAGCTCGACGTGCTGGCGCATGACCTTCGGATCAGCCTCGTCCTGCCAGCCCAGCAACGGGATGCGCGGCATGTCGTGGCCCGGAAAGCGCGGCGTGCCGCGCCGCACCGTGTACCATTCCCCATCCTTCTCCGGCCAGAAATGCTCAACTCGGGGTTCGTAGTGGTACGACGGCCAGATGTAGGCTGCAATGTCATAGTGCTTCATCATGTTTCGTCTCCGCTAGAGCCAACGGTGTTATTGAGCCTACTTCGCAATAACAGATTCATCACGACGGTTTAAGGGTAGCGTTGGCATCGGCTGGTTGTCAATTGTCCCCTTTCAGGAATCATATCCGTCCCTTGTCTGCCTCAGGGCTCACATCACGGACAGCGCGTCGACGTCCACTGCCAGCGAGACGTCGGCTGGCGGAGACGCGGCCTTGACCGCCCGGCGCAATGGCCCAGTGAGCATCCGCACCGAGGCCGCGCGCAGGAGGATCTGATAACGGTAGTCGCCCTTGGCGCGAGCCAGCGGCGCGGGAATCGGCTCAGGGCACCCCGCGCCCGGCGGCAACAGGGGCGCGAGCGCCCGGTGCAACGCGGCGGCCGAGAAGGCGACTTTGCCCTCATCGCGTCCCTTGAACGTCAGACAGACCACATGGCTGTAAGGCGGGAGGCCTCCATCGCGGCGCAGAACCAGCTCACTCTCGGCAAAGCGCGGAAAATCGGCGGTGCGCGCCGCCTCGATCGCCGGATGGTCCGGGGTGTAAGTCTGGACGATCACGTGGCCGGGAATCTCGCCGCGGCCGGAGCGACCCGAGACCTGCGCCAGAAGCTGGAACGTGCGCTCGCCCGCCCGGTAGTCGGGCATGTGCAGACTCGAATCGGCCAGTAACACGCCGACGAGCGTGACATTGGGGAAATGGTGCCCTTTGGCGATCATCTGCGTGCCGATCAGAATATCGGTCTTCCCTGATCGGAAAGCGCCCAGGATCTCGTCAGGCCCATGCTTGCGCGCGGCGGCATCGGCATCGAGCCGGGCGATCCGCGCCTGGGGAAAGCACGTCTGCGCAATGGTTTCGATCCGCTGCGTCCCAAAACCGGTGTAGCGGAACGTCGGGTCGCCGCAGCCGGGGCATGCGGCCGGCACGGCGGCGCAGGCACCGCAGATGTGGCACCGGAGGCGGTTGTCGGTTTGATGGTAGGTATACGCGGTGCTGCACGCGTCGCACTCCGCGACAAAGCCGCAGCGGGTGCAGACCAGCGATGTGGCAAAGCCCCGGCGGTTGAGAAACAGGATCACCTGCTCGCCGACGGTCAGACGCCCCTGGATGGTCTCAATCAGCCGTTGTGAAAAGACCTGCACATGGCCGCTGCGCGCCGTTTCGAGGCGCATGTCGACCACCTCGACCGTTGGCATGGAACGATCCTCGACGCGGTTCTCGATCTGCGCCAGCGTGTACTTGCCGCGCTGAACGTTGACCCACGACTCCATGGCGGGCGTGGCGGAGCCGAGCACGACACCACAGCCCTCGATCCATCCGCGCATCACCGCCGTGTCGCGGGCGTTGTAGCGCGGCGCCTCGTCTTGCTTGTAGCTCGGTTCGTGCTCCTCGTCCACCACAATCAGCGCCAGATTGGACACGGGCGCGAACACGGCCGAACGCGGACCGATCACCACGCGGGCGTCGCCATCGCGGATCCGATGCCACTCATCGAACCGCTCGCCCTCGCTCAGGGCGCTGTGCAGGACGGCGATTCGCCCGCCGAACCGCCCCGCGAACCGCTGCACGGTCTGGGGTGTCAGCGCGATCTCGGGCACCAGCACGATCGCCCCGCCGCCGCGCTCCAGAACGTGCGCGATGGCCTGAAGATAGACCTCCGTCTTGCCCGAACCGGTCACCCCGTAGATCAGCATCGGCGGCGGCGGTTTGACGGCGCCAGCGGCTCGGGCGGCGAGCGCGGCGTCGCATTCGGCGCAAATCAGCCGCAAGGCGGCCGCCTGCTGGGGCATCAGGGTGAGCGGTCCGGTGGGCAGGATGGTTCGATTGGCGAGCGGGTCGCGCCGGATCTGACGCGTCTCCAGCGTCAGCCAGCCTGTGGCGGCCAGACGCTTGATCGTGTCGGGGGCGCATTTCAGCTCGCGACAGAGGATCTGAAGCAATCCACCGCCGCGAACGCGGATTTCGGCGATCAGGGCCTGCTGACGAGCAGTGAGCGGCGACCCGAGAGCGGCGGATGCCGACTGGCTTTCCGCCTCTGCCACCGGCAGGCTGACATACACCTGTTCCTTGGGCTTCGAGCCGCCATCCCGGACGGGCGAGGGGAGAGCACAGCGGAGCGACACTGCAAGCGGGGCGAAGTAATAATCAGCGATCCACCGGATCAGACGGATCAGGGTGGTGGAGAAGAACGGCCGGTCATCGTCAATTCCGGAGACCGACCGGAGCCTTCCGAATCCGGCAGCCGGCACGGTATCCTCGTTGAACAGCCCCAGCTGCACCGCAACACCCGCAGCCGCCACCTGCGGTTCGGGTTGGTCGGAGCACTCGATGACGTACCCCGAGCAGACGCGCGAACCGAAAGGGACACGCACCCGCACACCGGTGCGGATGCGGTCTACCCACTCTTCGGGCACGGCGTAGTCGAACAGCCGATCCAGCGCTGCGTCCAAAGCCACCCGTGCGACCATCACACCACCCACCACCCACGCAGATTAGTCGGCGAGAATGCTGATCGTGTTTGTGGTGCCGCCCATCAGTCTGGAGCAATCCGAAACATACTTTCTACGCGCGTCAAAGGTGCCACCACCGACGGTGATCCACGTCATCCGGCGTCCCTTGAAAGGCCCGGCCGGATTCAAGAGAACAGCCGTGTTGGTCTGGCAGTTGCCGGCCGCGCCAACGGTGCCGACGGCAAAGTCCTTGCTCACAATGAAAGCGTCACTCATTCCAGATGACGCGCTTGCGTTAAAAGCGCGCCACGCAATGTTGCCGATGAGAGGAAGTGTCCCACTCGGAGCGGGAGCAAAGCTTCCCGCCGCGAGCAGATCGCTCTTCACATCGCTGATCAACTGTTCGTCCGGCGTCAAGGCAATGGTTCCGGCGTTATTTTTCAACATGTTGGCGAAATAATCCGTGCCCACGGTTATTCCCAGCTCACTCGGCCATACCGGACCCAGACTGAGCACCTCCCGCTCGTTGTTCGCCGAGACCACGCCAACCCAGACCCCTCGGCCCTTGTTTTTCATGGCGGTTGACCGGGCTTGGTCGATCGCGTTCTGAATTTGAGGGAACAACGCAGCCGCGAGGATGGCGATGATCGCGATCACCACCAGCATTTCAACGAGGGTAAATCCCTTAGCTCTGCGAATCGTCATGACTACCTTCCTTACTGTGCGACTCAAGTCGCCGTTAACCACGAATAAGATCCCACTCCAAACCATCGTCGTTTGTGATTGTGTCATGCATCCGGTGATCCGTCAACCCAAAAAATGAAAAATGAAGTGGTTGCGCAAGCACCCCTACTCGCATTTCCAGATCGTCACGGTGTTTGTACCGATGCCCATGACTATCCGGTTGTAGAGCTGTTTCCTTCGCGCATCGAAGGCGCTTCCTCCCTTGGAGATCCACACCGCGCGCTCGTCGCCGAAAGGTTCCACCTCTGCGTTCAGGGCGATCCGGCGGGCATCTTTGTCGCTTGTGCCTTGCCGGATCTTTTCAGCCCGGCGGGGGTCCTTGTCGCTTGTGCCTTTGCCTGCGCCCTTCCGGGTCGGATCACCGCTGACATTCCGGCTGAGCAGAAAGGCCATGTCCTGTGGGGCGGATTGCGTGATTTCGGTGACTCGCCAGGCGATGTTAGAGGCCGAAAGGGCGTTCGTTCCGGAGTAAGGTTGCAGGCCGGGTGCCAGGAGCCACTCGGGCATCAGCGTGAGCGCCTGACGCTTTTCCTCGAAGGCCGTGACACGGTTGGTCGTTTCGCCGTCGGACAAAAGAAAGGTGAAATACGCCGGCGTGTCACAGAGTTTCTTGCTCACGACGTCCCCCGGCCACACTGAGCTTTGTTGAAGCTCCTGGCGTTCGATGTTGGCGTCAATCACCGCCATCCAGATGCGCCGACCTTTTTCTTTCATCGTCGTCGCCTGGGTCTGATTGATCGCGCCCCGAATCGCCGGTGTCACCGTGAAGACCAGAACCGCGAGAATCACGAGCACCACCAACAGGTCGATGATGGTGAATCCCTGATGATTGCGAACCGTCATGGCTAACGTCCTTCTGTCCGAAACGCCTCTTAGGAACGGGCTAAACCGTTGCGGATGAGTGTGACACGCCGCTCGTGATCCGTCAATTAAAAAAGTCCCGCCCTGATTTGCGGACTTGCCTTTCGCCCGCCCGCATGCTAGCGTTAATCCCCTTGCGTGGCGCTGCGCCCATTTCACACTAGAGGGTCTCATGTCTCACGTCCCATTTCGCCGCCTGCTCTGCCTGTTGCTGGTCCAGTGGCCGCTCGCCGACCGGATCGGCCGGGCCGGAGAACGCGTGGCGGCCACAGGGGCATCCTGGCCGATTTCGCGGGGCGATGCGGCGTTGACCGGCACCACTCCCGCGCGGCCGCCCGGAAAACCGGCGCTGCGCTGGAGCGTTGACGCGAAGGCGAAGATTGTGGCGGCGCCGGTCATCCATGACGGAACCGTCTTCGCGGCGGCGGCCGACGGGACGGTGCACGCCCTGCGGCTGGCCGACGGCGTGCCGCTCTGGACTTTCAAAGCCGGCGCCGGGATCGAGGCCTCGCCGCTGGTGGCCGACGGTTTTCTCTACGCCGGTGATCTCGACGGCAAGCTTTACGCGCTGGAGGCCGCGTCGGGCCGACGCGCGTGGGTGTATGCCACTGAGGGGCAGATCATGGGCGGGCCGAATCGCGCACCGGGCGATCCACCGCTCATCCTGGCGGGCAGTTACGACCGCCTTCTGCATGCCGTGAACGCCCGCACCGGGGAGCGGGTCTGGGCCTACGAGACCGGGAACTCCATCAACGGCCTGCCGGCGGTCGGCAACGGGATCGCGCTGGTGGGCGGTTGCGATGAACGGGTGCATGCGGTCCGGCTGAAGGACGGTGCCGCCGCCGCCGTCTTTCCGGCGGGCTCCTATGTCGCCGCCTCGCCTGCCGTGCGGGACGGCGTGGCGTATGTCGGCCACTACCAGGGCGAGGTGCTTGCCCTGGATCTGACGAAGAACCAGGTTCGCTGGCGCTTTGCGGCGGCAGACGCCCCCGCGTTCTTCGCGTCCGTCGCGGTGACCTCCACGCGCGTCCTGGCCGCGAGTCGCGCGGGCGTCGTGCACTGCCTCTCCCGCGACACCGGCCGGGAGATCTGGCGCTTCCAGGCCCAAGACGAGATCGATAGTTCCCCCGTGGTCGCCCGGGACCGGGTGCTCTTCGGATCGCGCGACGGACGGCTCACCATGCTTCGGTACGACACGGGTGAGCTCCTGTGGTCATATCTGGTGGGGAGCCCGATCACCGCCGCCGTCGCCGTCGTGGACGGATGGATCGTGGTTGGCGCAGCCGATGGCGTCCTCTACGCGTTCGGAGAGGGAAAATGAACATCGTCCACATTGTGCCTGGCTCCGGCGGCGGCTTCTATTGCCAAAACTGTGTCCGCGATATCGGGCTGGTAAAGGCCCTGCAGGCCGCCGGCCATGACGTGCTGTTCGTGCCGATGTATCTTCCCTTCCTGGAGCCGGTCGGCGGCACCGTCGCTCAGGCACCGGTGTTCTACGGCGCGGTCAATGTCTATTTACAGCATAAAATCCCGTTTTACAACCGGCTGCCGGCGTCGTGGCGGCGTCGACTGGATGCGCCCGGCGTGCTACGCTGGGCTGCGGCGAAGGCTGGGACCACCGAAGCCGATGGGCTCGGCGATCTCACACTCGGCGTGCTCGACGGCCCGGATGGCCCCCACCGGCGCGAGCTCGAGCAGATGACGGATTGGCTGAAGACGCAGCCCCGGCCGGATATCGTGCATGTCTCCAACGCGCTGCTGCTGGGGCTGGCACCAACCCTTCGCGACGCCCTGGGCGCGAGGATCGTGTGCACGTTGCAAGACGAGGACACGTGGCTGGACGCGCTCCCGCCGCCCTATCGCGAGCGAGGCTGGCAGCGCGTCGCCGAGCTGAGCCGCTCGGTGGATGCGTTCACGCCGGTCAGCGCCTATTATGCGGGAAAGATGCGGAAACGCCTGAACCTGACTGAGGCCCGGTGCCATACGATACCGATCGGCATCGACGTGGACGCCTGTGCGCCGCCGCCAACGGCACCCGCGACGCCAACCCTGGGTTTTCTTTCCGAACTGACGCCTCCTCACGGGCTGGACATTCTGGTGGAGGCTTTTCTGGCGTTGCGGCGCCGCCCCGAGCTGGCCAGCCTCCGGTTGCGCATCACAGGCGGCAACCGCGACGCGCACACGCCGTTCCTCGCACGGATACGCGCACGCATCGCCGCGTCGGAACACGCCGCAGCAGTCGAATTCGTCGATGCCTGCCACGAACCCCATCGCATCGCCTTTCTCCAGTCGCTCAGCGTGCTGTCGGTTCCCGCCATCCGGCCCGAGGCGTTCGGGCTGTTCCAGATTGAGGCCATGGCCTGCGGCGTCCCCGTGGTGCAGCCCCGGCTGGGCGCCTATCCGGAGATCGTCGCCGCCACCGGCGGCGGCGTGATTTACGATGGACCGGGGGCCGGGGCGCTGGCCGAAGCCCTGTTTCCCCTGCTGGCGGATCCGGCGCTCGCCGCGCGCATCGGCGCGGTCGGCCGCGCGACGGTGGTCGAAAAATTCAGTTTGGCGCGGATGGCCGCAGAGATGACCCGCGTGTATCGCCTCGTGCGCGAGGGCCGACCGTAACGGTCCGGCGAGGCCGGCCTGTTTCCAACTGGAGGAATGGAATGACGCCCGTGCTTGAATTGAATGCCGTCTGCAAGCAGTATGGCGCGCCGGATGCGCCCGCCGCACTGCGTGTGCTGGACGGCATCAGCCTGTGTGTGGAGGCCGGAGAATCGCTCGCAGTGGTCGGGCCGTCGGGATGCGGCAAGAGCACGCTGCTCAACATCATCGGCGGCCTCGACCGGCCGACCTCGGGAGCGGTGACCCTGGCCGGCCAGGATCTGGGGCTGCTGTCCGAGGATGCGCTGGCCGGCCTGCGCAACAGCCTGATCGGCTTCGTGTTCCAGCAGCATCATCTCCTGCCGCAATGCACCGTGCTGGAGAATGTGCTGCTGCCGACGCTGGCCGTCCGCCGGCCGCCCGCGCAGCGGCGGGCAGATGCCGGGCGGGCAGAGGCGCTGCTGGAGCGCGTCGGACTCGCCGACCGGCGCAACCATCGTCCGGGCCTGCTCTCCGGAGGCGAGTCGCAGCGCGCCGCCGTCGTGCGCGCGCTGATCAACCGCCCCCGGCTGCTGCTCGCCGACGAACCCACCGGCTCGCTGGATCATGCCTCAGCCCGCGCGCTCGGCGACCTCCTCGTCGAGATCAATCGCGCCGAGGGGGTCGCGCTCATCGTCGTGACCCACAGCCTCGAGCTGGCCGGGCGCATGGGCGCGGGGTACGCGCTCGCGGACGGACGGCTGACGCGGGGACCGGTGCCCCGTTGAATCAACAGGCGGCTCTTGCAAAACCCCGTAAGTACGGGCGTGGCACGGGCCTCTTGCCCGTGTGTCACGGGCGGGACGCCCGTGACACAGTGTGAAAGCGTTCAGTCATGACCGACGCCCTGCGAGCCAAATTGGCGGACCTGCCGGACAAGCCCGGGTGCTACCTGTACCGCGACCGGGCGGGCCGGATCATCTATGTCGGCAAAGCGGTGTCGTTGCGCAAGCGGGTGCAGTCGTATTTTCGTGCCTCGACCCTCCAGTCCGCGCCGCCCAAGGTGCGCAGCCTCATCCACTCTGTGGCCGATCTGGACGTGGTGGTCGTCCGCAACGAGGCCGAGGCGCTGCTGACCGAAGGGAGCCTGATCAAGCAGTACCGGCCGCGCTATAACATTGTTCTGCGTGACGACAAGCGCTATCTGGCCATCCGCGTCGACCCGCGCGAGCCGTTTCCCCGGCTCACGACCTGCCGCATCATCCGGGACGACGGCGCCCGCTATTTCGGCCCGTTTCCCTCCTCCCCCGTGGTGCGCGCAACCCTCGACTTTGCCGAAAAGCGCTACGGCTTGAGGAAGTGTCCGCCGATCACGCCGGGAGCCGACGACTACACGCACTGCATCAACGATATCGTCCGCTTCTGTTCGGCCCCCTGCGTGGGGCGCATCTCCGCCGCTGACTACCGCGCCCGGTTCGAGGAAGCCTGCGCCTTCCTCCGCGGCGAGCGCCTCGGCGTGATCGAGGAGGTCAAGACGCAGATGGGGGCGGCCGCGGCCGCGCATGACTTCGAAAAGGCGGCGGTCTTGCGCGACACCTTCATCGCCCTGCGCGAGGTGGTGCGGCACCGCGCCCGCGCGGTCTCCCCTCCCGAACTGCACACTGCGGATGCCCGTGCCGGGCTGGACGAACTGCAGCGGCTCATCGGGCTTCCCGCCGCGCCAGCGCGCATCGAGGGGTTCGACATCTCCAACCTCTTCGGCACCCACTCGGTCGCGAGCCTGGTCGTGGCCGCCGACGGCCACCCCGACCGCCGCCTGTACCGCCGCTTCCGCATCCGCACCATCGCCGGCGCCGACGACCCGGGGGCGATGGCCGAGGTGGTCGGCCGGCGCTACGCCCGGCTGCGCGACGAGGGAAAACCCCTGCCCGGACTGGTGCTCATCGACGGCGGCGTCCCCCAGCTCCGCGCCGCGCGTGCCGCGTTGGCCGCGATCGGCCTGGAGCGCGTGCCCGCCGTCGGGCTGGCCAAGCGGCAGGAGGAGATCGTGCTCGACGATGGGCGCCTGCCGCTGCTCCTGCCGCGCGACTCGGCCGCGCTGCAGGTGCTGACACGGCTGCGCGATGAAGCCCACCGTTTCGCGCTCGACTATCACCGGCGTCTGCGCCAGCGCACCATCCGCGAATCGGCCCTCGACGAGATCCCCGGCATCGGCCCCGCCCGGAAGCACGCCCTGCTCGCCCGCTTCGGGTCCGTCTACCGGCTCGCCCGCGCCGACGCCGACGCGATCGCCGCCGTCCCCGGCATCGGCGCCGAACGGGCCGCGGCCATCCAGCGGGCGCTCGGGGCCTAACGGGCGCATCCCCGTTTCACTGACCTGTGATCGCCCGCCGCTACCGCACCGGTCGGCGCGTGAGCGGGATCTACGAGACCGCTCACACCGTCTGCGCGGTCCGATACGTCCCGCGCCACCGCTGCCGCGTCGGCCGGGGCGCTAGCCCACGTCACAGGGCTGTCCACAGGATCGCCCGCTTGACAGGTCAGTGAAACGGGGATGCGCCC
>VGWG01000034.1 GCA_016873675.1 Lentisphaerota bacterium
TACCGTCGTGGGCGCGGGGCACGGCGGTCTGGCCATGGCAGGCCATCTCGGCATCATGGGCTTTCCCGTCCGGCTCTACAACCGAACGGAAGAGAACCTGCATGCGGTGCGCTGGGAGGGCGGCATTCGCGTCACCGGTGAAGTGGACGGGTTTGGTCCCATCCAGGCGGCCAGCTCATCCATGGCCGAGGCCATGGCCGGGTCCGATGTCATCATGGTCGTCGTGCCCGCCACCGCCCACCGGTTTATCGCGGAGCAAATGGCCCCCCACCTGCGACCGGGGCAGCTGGTGGTATTGAATCCCGGCCGCACCGGCGGCGCGCTCGCGTTCCAGCATGCGATCACCTCCAAGCAGGTGGACGTTCCCTTCCTGGTTGGAGAAACCTCCACGTTCCTTTACGCCTCCCGCGCGCTCTCGCGCGGGGAAGCCCGCATTTTCCGCATCAAGAACACCGTCCGGTTCGCGACCCTTCCCGCCTACCGTATCCCCGAGGCGCTCCCGGTCTTGCAACGGCCCTTTCCCCAGTTTGCAGCGGGGGACAGCGTGCTCTCGACCGGCATGGAAAACATCGGCGCTATTTTTCACCCCACGCTGACCCTGCTGAATGCGGGGTGGATCGAATCCACCAAGGGCGATTTCGATTATTACAGCGGCGGCATCACCCCGTCGGTGGCCCGCGCCCTCGAGCGCCTGGACGCAGAACGGGTGGCCGTGTCAGCCTCGATCGGCGTGCACACGGTCTCTGCCCGTGAATGGCTTTACCTCACCTACGGGTCGTCGGGAGCGGATCTTTACGAGGCAATCCAGAACACCACGGGGTATTTTGGAATCCGCGCGCCCCAGACGATCTTCCACCGGTATGTCACGGAAGACGTGCCCATGAGTCTGGTGCCTCTGGCGTCTCTGGGCCGCATGCTGGGTGTGGCCATGCCCATGACGGAAATGGCGATTGGCCTGGCCAACGCCATGCACGAAACCGATTATTGGGCCGAAGGCCGCACCGTCGCCCAGATGGGCATTGAAGGCATGTCCGTCAAACAAATCCGGCAGTTCGCTGTCGGCATGGAATAATCAACCCGAAGGAGATCCCGATGGAAACGATACTGACTCATCTATCGGCCCTGCCCCATTGGCTGGCCGCCGCCGTGACCCTGATTTTGGGGGGCTTGACCGCCATCCTGATGCGGCTGGTCGTTGTCCGGCTGCTGCGGCTGCTCCGCTTCAACCATCTGTGCGACCGGTCGGGGGCCGCCGATTTCTTGAGGAAAGGAGGGGTCACCTTTTCACCCGCCGAACTGGTCGGCCGCGGGGTTTCGGGACTGATCCTGATCGTCGTTTTCCTCGAAGCCGCCCGCATCCTGGATATCGCCGCCATTTATGAATTGCGCCAACGGGCTTCCTCTGCCTTGCCAGCCATCCTCAGCGCCGGGCTGGTGCTGATCGTGGGCCTGATGGCGGTCGGGTTCCTCGCCGGTTTTCTGAGAACCGTAACCCGCAATGCCGGCAATCCCTACGCCAACCTGTGGGCGCGGATTGCGCGCTGGACCGGCACGATCATTGTTTGTGCCCTCGCGCTGGAGCAGGCCGAATTCCGAGGCGCCATTCTTCCCGGCGTCATCCAGATCATCATTGCCGCATTCGCCCTTGGAATGGCACTGGCGTTCGGCATGGGCTGTAAAGACCTGGCTCGCAAGGCCATGGAAAAGCTGATCGCCGATCTGAAAGAAAAGCATCGGGATGTGTCGAAACCGGACCTTGAAGGATAGAGCGTCATGTTCGTGCGTGTATCACAGTCGGATTGCGTCGGGCTGACCCGGCCGGCGCTCGATGCCCATACCCTGGGGCTGACGTCGCTGGCCCAACTGCTTGGAGACTGCGGCGTCCGCTGCATCCTCGCGGACAGCCCCACCTCGGCAGCCCTGGCCCGGATCGACCATCCGGATCAGATGGATGTCCTGGCCCGCTGGATCCGGGACCGGGGCATCACCATCTTGGGCCTCAGCTACCGCCTCGACGCCGGGGACGGGCTCCGCCTGGTGGCGCAGGTGGTGCAGGGGCTCGAAAAACGCCGCCTGCTCGCTGAGCGTGGCGGCCCCATCCGTGGGCTCTATTTTGCGGGACTTCCCAAAACCTGCGATCTCGTCCGGCGCAACATCCCGGCCGTCACCGCCACATTCGAAGGCGACGAAACGCCCGCCGAAACCCTCCGTCGGCTCGGCGTGGAGCCGTCCCGCATTCCTCGCGAACTCGCGGCCGGCGTCCGCTACGACGAGGACCGGCTGGCGTTCGGCAGAGACCTGATCCGACAGGGAGGCCATCTCGGCATCCGGCCGGTCGTTCGAACGGGCTACCCCGGATTCGGGGGGGCGGAGGACACCCTGATCGCGCGTCTGGACCACGGCCTGAAGCACGGCCTGCCGCCGCTCATGCGCGCCCATGCCGGGCCTTATCTGCAGGACCGCGCCGAGGCCGTGCGACTCTTTCTTGACTGGTCGAAGCAACTGGCCGCAGACGGCTTGCTCGACATTCTCTCCATCGGCACATCCCAATTGAGCCAGTCACATTTTGGTGAAGCGTGGGGGAGCACCCCCAACGGCGGGGGCGTTCCACTCAACACACCCGACGAGTTCGAGGCGGTTTGGCGTGCGGCGCGCCCCATGCTGGTGCGGACCTACGCCGGAACAACCCGGCTTTCCGAACTGGCCCGCTTGTACGAGGAGCGTCTCCACATGGCGTGGCACGCCTTGTCCCTCTGGTGGTTCTGCACGCTCGACGGCCGCGGACCCTATCCGCTCCGCGAGAATCTCATCCATCAGTTCGAGGCTCTCCGCCAGATTGCAGCGACAGGGAAACCCTATGAGCCGAATGTCTCCCACCATTTCGCTTTTCGTGGCTCGGACGATGTGACCGGCCTCGTGGCCACCGTGCTAGCGGCCCGCGCCGCCAAGTCGCTGGGCTTGCGCACACTCATCCTGCAAACCATGCTGAACACGCCCCGTGCCACGTGGGGCGTGCAGGACCTCGCCAAAGCCCGCGCCATCCTAGCCCTCGTGAGGCCTCTTGAGGACGCATCCTTCCGCGTCATCCTCCAGCCCCGTGGAGGGCTGGACTCTTTCTCACCCAACCCGGAAACAGCCAAGGCCCAACTGGCCGCCGTTACCGCGCTCATGGATGATATCGAGCCGCGCGATGAATCGAGCCCGCCGCTGATCCACGTCGTGAGCTATTCCGAGGGCTTCGATTTGGCCGATCCGGCCGTGATCGGGGAAAGCATCCGCATCACACGCCACGCGCTCAACGAGTATCGACGCCTGAGGCGCACGGGCGATATTGACGACATGACCGATCATCCGGATGTGAAAGCGCGAACCGATGCGTTGCTGGCCGATACCCGGACCGTGCTCAAAGCCATGGAGCAGGCCATTCCCAATCTGTATTCGGCCGAGGGTCTTTATCAAGCGTTCGCCCGGGGTTATCTTCCGGTCCCCTACCTGTGGGAATGCCGGGATGAACTGGCGGCGGCTGTCCGCCAGCAGACCCGGCTCATCCGGGGATCCGTCACGCTCGTGTATCCGGATGGGCGTCCCATTCCGGCTGCCGAACGGATTTCAGCCGTTTCCCAGCAGCCACCACACGGAGTGTCCTGATTATGCATTTCCTCGAGGAACATCATATCTTCGTGTTTCTGCTCCAGCTCCTGATCCTCATGGGATGCGCACGCGGGGCGGGATCATTGTTGCGTCGCGTCAATCAGCCCAGTCTTCCGGGAGAGATGTTGGTCGGCTTGCTTTTGGGCCCCACCGTGCTGGGCCGATTTTTGCCGGATCTTCAACAGGCGCTCTTCCCTCCGGATGCCATTCAATGGGCGATGCTGGATACGGTGGCGTGGCTGGGCGTCCTGTTGCTGCTGCTGGACACTGGATTGGAAGTGGATTTCTCGATTGCCTGGCGGCGGCGCGGGAGCGCATTGATGATTGCGCTCGCCGATATCATCATCCCGATACTCCTGGTATTCGCGGTCTTTATCTGGATGCCGGGCCGCTATTTTGTCGATCCCGGACAACGGTGGCTCGTGGCGCTCTTTATTGGGACGGTATTGACGATCAGCGAGCTTCCGGCAACGGCTCGTGTCCTCAACGATCTCCGGTTGCTCAAATCGGACATGGGGTACCTGATTCTATCGGCGCTCACCGCCAATGATCTCATCGGCTGGGTTCTATTCACGATCATGCTGGGGGTGTTCACCTCCGGTGCAGTCGCCTTCGGCTCGATTGCCACAGTCTTCACCGGGACCATCGCCTTTGCGGTATTGGCGTTGACACTGGGGAGGCGAGCGTCCAGCGCGCTATTCGAACACCTGAAGAAAAAGAAAGTACCGGAGCCCGGCACCTCACTCACCATCACGGTCTTGCTGGGGCTGCTATTTGGAAGCATCACGCAGTGGATGGGCATACACGCGCTGTTCGGCTTCTTTATTGCGGGCATCGTGGTAGGCGAAGCAAAGGCGGTTTCCGAACAAACGCGGGGGATTATTTCTCAATTGGTGCATTCGCTTTTTGTGCCGGTTTTCTTTGCAACCATTGGGCTCAAAATCGACTTTGTCGGTGAATTCGATTGGCTGGCCGTCAGTGTCATCTGTGTGGCGGGCATCGGAGGGCGCTATAGTGGCGCGTGGCTGGGGGTGACCTGGAGTTCTGTGCCACGCATGAACCGCGATTTGATTTCCATCGCGCACACGCCCGGCGGCATCATGCAGATCGTGATCGCCATTCTGGCAAAGGAAAGCGGCATTATCACGGACTCCGTATTTGTGTCCATTATTTTTGGCGCGATCCTCTCAACGATGCTCATGGGTCCTTGGATGAAACGGTCCTTTGCGAGGCGAATGGCCGTGAAACCGGGCGACTTCCTC
The DNA here is from genome assembly GCA_016873675.1 of Lentisphaerota bacterium. Lineage (NCBI taxonomy): Bacteria > Pseudomonadati > Lentisphaerota > Lentisphaerota bacterium. The sequence goes on from VGWG01000034.1 coordinate 4,914, forward strand.
TGCACCGCCGCGATCATCCCGCATCTCCAATCAACGGATCGACCAGGCGCGATTCGGGAGCTGTCTCTCGCCTTGGCGCAGGCTGGCGGCATTGAGAATCAGGATCACGTGCTGGCGACGATCCTGACGCGCGAGACGGAGTACGGGACGGCGCTCGGATCGGGCATTGCCGTTCCTCACGCCCGCATCGAAACCGTCAAGAATCCCGTAATCGCATTTGGCCGTTCGGAATCCGGCATTGAGTGGGATGCCCCGGATGGACGGCCTGTTCGTTATCTATTCCTGCTTGCCACACCGATTGGCGTGGAGGATGTGCATGTGCAAATACTGGCGCTCATTGCACGCAACATGGCCAACCCCGAATCTGAAAAGAGGCTGCAAGGAGCCGTGAACGCGAACCAGATCGAAACCCTCCTCCGGTCGGACATTTTAAGTAACGGATAGGTGCGGTATCTTGACGGTTACCCCCGCTTCTGTCATGCTCTCACGCATGACATCGCTGCGTCAGACCGGTTCACCCATGCTTTCGGCCCGTGCGGCCCGTTGCGTGCCGACACGCGATTGCGTGTCCATTCACTTGCGGACGGTGGCGTTCTTGTGCGTCCTGGCGGCTGGTTGCGCGCAGACGGCGCCAGACCGAGCCGAGGCGCTGGACCGGGACATGGTGCACGTGCCGGGCGGGGCTTTCCTCTACGGCATGACCCAGGGGGAGAAACTGCGCGCCGCCGCCGCCGCCGGTGTACATGTGGATCTGTTGAGGGACCATTCGGATCGGATCACCACGAACATACCCGGCTTCTGGCTGGACCGATACCCGGTCACGCGCGGCCAATTTGCGCGGTTCATGAAGGCGACCGGCTACCCGATCATAACCAACGGATGGGTCGTTGGCTGGCGGGACTTGACCGGTTCTTGGCCTCCGGACCAGCCGGGCATGGAGAACCTGCCGATGATCGGCGTGAATGCCACCGACGCCGAAGCGTACGCGCGCTGGGTCGGCAAGCGGCTGCCCACGGAAGCGGAATGGGAACTGGCGGCGCGCGGAACCGACGGCCGGCTGTACCCGTGGGGCAGCGCGTTTTCGACCAACGCATGCTATGAAGGACACGGCCAAATTCCGCTCTCATCGAGTTTTCCCATAGGGTCCTGGCCGGAGGGTGCAAGTCCCTGTGGCGCCCAGGATATGGTGGGGCTGGTCTGCCAGTACGTGCGCACGACCTGGGGCGCGCAGACGCATGTTCTCGCCGGTTCCAGCGTGTTTCACACCCAGCCCTATTCCCGCATGGTCACGGCCCGGTTCGGCTGGTGCCCGGACATGCGCAATTACGTGTCGGGGTTCCGCTGCGCCTCGGACCAGCCGCCGTCAAACGGCGTGGCCCGCGCGGCGTACAGCCCGCACCCGCGCATTCTACCCCGCACACTCGATATCCGCCGCGACCTGTATCTGAAGGAGCCCATCACGCTGCGCGGCACCGAAACGTCTTCCCTCGAGGTGCGGGTGCCGTGGTTTCCGGACAGTATTTGGGTGATTGACCTTCCGGAAGCGACGTTCGGGCCGTTCATTGGCGCCAATCACTGGCCGGCCCCCGGATCCGACGTGCAATGGAACGTTTCGCCCGAGGGCCAGCGAGCGGGTTACGTTCGCGAACAAAACCGAAAGCGGCTGGCGCTTGACGCATGGGTGGACGGCAACAGCGTGCGCTTCCGCTTCGACTGTCAGCAGGTTTCGATAACGATGTATGACGTCTGCATGAAAACCATCAGCCCCTTCTTCTCCAGTCAGGAACGGATGGTTCAGGGCGTGGTTCGCGATGGCAGGTTCGTGCGTGTGGCCGACATGCCGGCGGGATTCCGTCCCTGGCGCAAGGGTCTGCTTGGCGTGGACGAACGAACGCCGTTCTTCTGGGCGGTTGACGAAGCCGTGTCTCCCGGCGACCACGGGGTCCTGCGGTCCTACGACGGCACTGCGTTCGTGGCTCGCGTGGGGCCCGTGTCTTGTCAGGTGTGGGGCAACAGCTCCATCCCCTGCATGCACCTTGCGCCGATGCAAGATCCGGGAGTGCAAGGCGGGTCGGTGATCTTCTTCATCGGTCCGACCGACGAACTGGAGAAGCAGATCAAGCAAGCCGATCAGGCATCGGGTGATCTCTGAACCCGGAACCCTGCCCGGGGGGCTACGGGTGGCAGCCGCCTGAACAGACGTGCGGACAGCGCGGGGCGGCTTCGCAGGAGCCGCAGGCCGGCGCCGGGGACTTCGATACGCCGGCCGCGAATGCGGCGAGTTCCTTGACCGGCTTGGCCGCTCCACAGAGCGGACAGGTCGCCGCCGTGTCCGACAGCGTGCGGGCGAGGTGGTCAAAGGTCTTGGCGCAGGATCTGCAGGTGTAGGTGTAAATAGGCATAGGGTTTTTATCAGGTCTTGGCACGCAGCCCGTTCAGGGTCTGGTTGATCATCGCTTTCAATTCGTCAAACTTGGCGTTTTCGCTGATCGTGATGCGCAGAATGGCTGATTCCATGATGCCGTACAGCAGCGCCGTGGCCGCGCCGACCGGCTGGTGCGCGATTTCACCCGCCGCCATCCCCTCCTTGAGCAGGCGGCGCAAAACGGCTTTGAGCCCGATGGTGTGGCGTTCGATCGGCTTGCGCATGCTGCGCCCGGTCCGCTGCACGCTGAGGACGTAGTCGAGTATCACCGTCAGAAGCACCCGGTGGCGGAAAATAACGCGCAGCACGTGTTCGAGCAGATGGGTGATCTTTTCGGACGCCGACAGGGGCGCGCTGGAGATCTCCACGTACTTTTCAGCCAGCTCGACGGTGGAGAGACGGATGGTGTAATCAAAAATATCCCCCTTGTGACGGAAATAGGTGTAGAGGGTGGTGCGGGCGATGCCGCAACGATCCGCGATCTTCTGGAAGGTGACGGCATGGTATCCCTGTTCGGCGAACAGGCGAAGGGACTTCTGCAGAATATCCCTCCGGCGTGCTTCATGATTGACGACAATGCCCATAACGTAGACCGTTCGCTTTCGCGGTGGCGCGCCCCGCGCCCGCGCGCAGCCGATCCCGCGAAAACATGGTGCGATAGTTTGACATTATTTTGACGGGTGTCAAGGGAGAATTCCAGGGCAAGATCGAGTTGACAGAGCCGTTTGTGCCGCACTACAATCCCAGAAAGGAAGCCGCAGTATGAATGCGATTGAAACGATTGTCCGGGGGGTGTGCATCCAGAGCGGGCGGGTGTTGCTGTGCCGTTCCAGCCACGGGGGGCGACTCAGCTATCTGCCGGGCGGACACATCGAATTCGGCGAGACGGCGCGGGTGGCGCTGGCGCGCGAGATGGATGAGGAACTCGGGGTCGCGGCCCGCATCGGGCGCTTTCTCGGCTGCTGCGAACATGGTTTTGTGCAAAAAGGGAAGCCGCACGCCGAGATCAATCTGGTCTTCGGCGTGACACTCCACGGTCTGTCATCCGATCACAACCCGCAGGCGCGCGAGCCGTGGATCCGCTTCTTCTGGCACCCGGTTGACCGGCTGGAGGAGGCGGGATTGGAACCAGCGCCGCTGTGCCGCGCGCTCGCGCTGTGGCTGAAGCGGCCGGGATTCGTGACATCGGGCTCCTGATGACGGCGTGGCCGTCTGGCGGAAGGACATGCCGAAGTGTCTGTAGAATTGCTGTCATTTGCCTTGTTTCCACGGGGGATTCATGCCACAATCTGCACCCTGAATCCTGAACGCATTCCCTCATTCATAAGGAGCATTCCCATGGCAGAAAAAAAGACAGCATCCGGGCTTGAGGCGGTCCTCGCGCAGATCCGCAAGGAGTTCGGCGACGCGGCCATCATGCGGATGGGCGACGCTTCGGCGACCAAGGACATCGCCGTCATCTCCACCGGCTCGTTCTCCCTCGACCTCGCGCTCGGGGTCGGCGGATTGCCGCGCGGCCGTGTGGTGGAAATCTACGGGCAGGAATCATCGGGCAAGACGACGCTCACACTCCACGTCATCGCCCATGCGCAAAGAAATGGCGGCTTGGCCGCGTTTGTGGACGCCGAGCACGCGCTGGACCCCAATTATGCCCGCCGGTTGGGCGTCAAGCTCGACGATCTGCTCATCTCCCAGCCCAACTCGGGCGAGGAGGCGCTGACCATCACCGAGCAGCTCGTGAAGTCGGGCGCCCTTGACGTGGTGGTCGTTGACTCTGTGGCGGCGCTCACGCCCCAGGCCGAGATCGACGGCAACATGGGCGACTCCCACATGGGACTGCAGGCGCGGCTGATGTCGCAGGCGATGCGCAAGCTCACATCGGCCATCTCCCAGACCAAGACCCTTTGTATTTTCACCAATCAGATGCGCGAAAAGATCGGCGTCATGTTCGGCAACCCCGAGACCACGCCGGGCGGGCGGGCGCTCAAGTTCTATGCCTCGGTCCGGCTGCACGTTCAGAAGATCGGCGCGATCAAGGAGCCGTCTGGGACAGTGATCGGCAACCGCACGCGCGTCAAGGTTGTGAAGAACAAAGTCGCACCGCCCTTCACGGAGGCCGAGTTTGACATCCTCTATGCCCGCGGCATCTCCTGGGAGGGTTCTGTGCTCGACGCCGCGATCGCAACCAACGTGGTGAGCAAGCGCGGGTCTTGGCTCTCCTTCGGTACGGAACAGATCGGACAGGGGGCGCTGGCCGCCACGGAATTCCTCCGCACGCACCCCGAGATCACCGCCCAGATCGTTGCCCAGGTGCGCGAGCTCAAGCCCACTGCCGCCCAGCTCGGCCGCGCTGCAGACGATGCGGCGGGCCTCCCCCCCGTTGTCACGGAGTGAGGCTCAACCGGGGCGGACCGCCCAGGTCCGGAAGACCAGCACAACCCCGCCCGTGAAGGAGAGCGCGAACGAGTCACCCAATGACTCGTTTAGCGCCGCCTGCCACCACCGGCTCAGACGCAGGCCGTTGAGCGGGTAGCGGAGACCGCGCGACCTGATCGGCATCCGGGAATCGAAGGCAAAGATCGATACCTGCTGGCCCGCGCATGACGCGAGTTCGACATCGCCCGCGTGGGCGGTGAACAGGCCGGTGTCGGTCGCCAGCACCACATCGGCCTCGGCGCAGCAATCGGCGAGCAGCGACAGGTTGCCCAGAGTGTGATCTTCGCGCCGCCCCGTCGCGCCCAGAATCGCCAGCCTGCGCCAGCCACGGGCGAGACAATAGCGGAGGGTTTTGGCGAGGTCGTTGTCGGCCTGTCCCGGCTCGCACACCCAGCGCGCGCCCAGCCGATCACGCAAGGCGGGGGAGATGCTGTCGCCGTCGCCGATCACGGCGGCCGGTTCGACGCCCCGCGCGACCGCCTGACGGGCCGCCCCGTCGCAGCACACCACCCGCTCGGCGGCCGCCCAGTAGGCGAGCGGCTCCGGGTGAAGCGGAAAGTCGCCGTCGGCGAGAATTACCGTGCGCCCAGGATGAAGCGCTTGATGGGATGTTTCTTCCATACGATCTTGCGGCTGATGGAGCGGATGATCGCGTCCGTTTTGGCATCGCGTTCCATGCTGCTGACGCAGGCGGCGCTCATGTCCGTTGGCGGCAGGTCGTGGCCGACCCGATGCAGGTCGTCAATCACCTGCCGCCAGTTCTGCTGGCGGTTTTGGGGGAGTTTGGACAGCATCTTTTCAACGAGCAGCGCGACCGGCACCCGGATCTCCGGGTTGAACTGCCTCAGCGAGGGGGCGGCCTTCTCAAGATGCGCATCCAGCACCGTTGTGGGTTTGCCGTTAAAGAGGAACTGTCCCGTCAACATGTGATACAGCGTCGCGCCCATCGCATAGATGTCGCTACGGCAATCGATGTCGCCCCCCTGGATCTGTTCGGGCGACATGTAGTTGGGCGTTCCCTGCACCTCGTCAGAATCGAGCGCCTGAGCCAGATGGGTCTGCGACAACCCCAGGTCGGCCACCTTCACCGTGCCGTCCGAATCCACCATGATGTTGTCGGGTTTGATGTCGCAGTGAATCATCCCGACCTGCTCCCACGCGTAATCGAGGGCCGCGGCCACGCTCTCGGCCACCAGCAGCGCATCCGGCAGCGGTATCCGCCCCTTGCGGCGCAGCCACTGTCCCACCGTGTAGCCGTCAATCAATTCCATTACAAAATAGAGGTTCTCCGCGAAGGCCGCGTCATAGGCCTGAACGATCCCGGGGTGCGAGATTTTGGCGGTGGCGCGCGCCTCATCACAAAACTGCCGCAGATCGTCGGAACCGGTCGCCACGTTTGCCGAGAGCACCTTGATCGCCACCAGACGGTCGATCGAGCGCTGACGGGCCTTCCAGACGGTCGCCATGCCCCCCTGGCCGAGCAGGCCGAGGATATCGAAGCCTTCTATGACCGGGGGAGTCATCATCGCCTCGCGCATCCCTCTCCTTTGCAGGTTGAACACAAACCGACACCTTCGCCGCCACAGGCGGCGCAGGGGATCTCCACGCGATTCCTGCCCGTGACCTTGCCTGTGCCCTTGCACCGGGTGCAGGCGCCCGTTCCCGCGCCGCCGCAGGTCGCGCATTTCTTCGGTTGTCCCAAGCCGCCGCATGTCCGGCACACCACGTGTCCCTTGCCGGTGCAACCCACGCAGGCGATCCAGCCGCTCCCGTTGCACGACGGACACGGCGTCTTCACGAGCAACGCCGTTTCGGGGGAGAGCGAATTGGACTGCCGTTTCTGGATCATCCCGTTCTGGCAGCCGGAATGCCTGCACACCGTCCGCCCCTGTCCCGTGCAAACGCCGCAGGTCTGGATGCCCAGCCCCTGACAGGCCTCGCAGGGCGAGGCCGCAGCTGTCCGCAGCAACGCCTGCAGACGGGGCGTCAACACCTCCGCCAGAGTCACCGGCACCCAGACGTTGCCCACCGCCACCCGGCGCGCCGCCTGCTGCCGCGTTTCGTGGTCCCGCACCCCCTGCGCCAGAAGCAGCCGCAAGTCGTCGGCGTTGCGAGCCGCCTGCATCCGACCGGTGCCGACGCACGCCTTGCAGAGCATCCCCTCGCCGGCCAGAACACCCTCCCGGTCGCCTTGCAACGAGAGCATCTTCACCTTGCGGCGGCCCAGTCCGTTGCAGTCGGCGCATGGCTTGAACGTGTTCTGCATCTTCAGCCTGCACTGGCTCACCTTCTCAACGAGCCGCTTGCCCGAATCGTCGGGGATCATGGCGTCGGGAAGCAGTCGCATGAGGGCAGACGCATTGCGGTAATAGCCGAGCGCCACCTCGGGCCTGGCTTCCTCGATCTCTGTGGCCGCTCGGGCATCGGCACGGGCCGCTTCCAGAACCGCCTGCAAATCTATCGTGACCCGTGCCACCGTCGCGGTGGCGGGCGTTTCCGCAACCTGGGGCTTGTCAGCACCGACGACCGCCCCGCAGTGGCTGCAGACGCGCTGCTCCTCCGATCCCTCGTGGCCGCATGCGCCGCAGATCACGAGCGCCGCCGCCGTGCGGCACGCGAATACGGCCCAACAGGCCACCAGGTCACGCAACAGACTTTTCATAACGCACAGGTCCCGACATCTGAACCGCCGCCCTGAGGCGGCAAACTGGGAAGTGGACCTATTTTGAACGCATTCACGCGCCGATTCAACTATAAAATAGGGGCTCACCGGCCTGCATCATTTTTCGTCCTTTTCCCGTTGACACGGACCCCGGCTAGGGTGTATTACGTACTACGTGAAACGGAGTAGTCTATGATCGAAGGCTGGATCACACAGGTGCGCAAGGGTTTGCTGGAGTATTGCGTCCTGCTGGTGCTGCGGCGCGGCGAGAGCTATGGCTACGAAATCGTCCAGGCGCTGAAGCGCATGGACGACCTGTCCGTTTCGGAGAGCACGGTCTACCCCATCCTGGGGCGCCTGCGCAACGAAAAATTGCTCAAGGTGCGCGATGTGCCGTCCCCGGCCGGCCCGCCGCGCCGCTATTTTGCGCTGACCCCTCACGGCAAGATCCGCCTAGCGGAGATGAATGCCTACTGGCCCCTGTTGATGGAGACGGTCGAACGCTTGAAAACAACCCAGCCGAAGGAATCCTGACATGAGCCCAACCGCTGACCTTAACCGATCCATCGACGCGTATCTGAACGCCGTCGAACGCAACCTCGCTCACAAGCCCGACGCCGTGCGTCGTGACATCCTCGCGGGTCTGCGCGAGCACATCGGCGAGGCGTTGCGCCGCGAAGGCGACACGCCTCCCCCCGGCGCCATCGAACGGATTATCGGCACCATGGATGCGCCCGAAGACTTCGCCGAAGATGTCGCCGGAAGCATCGCCGAAGACGCGGCCAGCCGGGAGGCTGCGGCCCCTTACGCGCCGCGCCCATCCCGCTACCCGCATCGCGGGTTCGCGCTCGCCGTGGCCTTTCTGCTGGTCAATGCCTATGGCGTCTGGAAATGGACAACCACCCGGTCGCCGGTCGCCGCCCCCCCGCCCAATCCTTCCGCCGTGTCCAACGCGCCTGCGGCGCTGCAATTGCTGAAGGTCGAGCAGATGAACTGGTCCGCGGGACGGGAACTGACCCTGCGCCTGGCTTTCAACGCGGCACCGGATCGCGATTTGCTGGCCCGTTTTCTCCACCTCTCGACCGATCATCAAGCCGATGTGGCGTATCGCCTGCACGGTCTGGCTGGCACCAACTCCATCTGGATCGAGACTGAGCCCATCGCAGACGATCACGTGAAATACCTCCTGGATCAAGGCTTCCCCGGCCACGCGGGTGTCGAACCGTCTGAGCAGGCGTACGCGGCTTCGGTGAAGCTCGCCCCCTCGTTCTATCTGGTCCGGCTCAGCGCCCGCAGTCCCGCCTTTGCCCCGCCCGTGCTCCAGGCGGACTTCAATGCGTATCCCGACTCCAACGGCCTGGATGCATTCGTCGAGATTGACCCGGCCGTTCGATGCACGTTCGAAGGCTCCGGCGGATGGCGCGGGCTCCGGATCGCGGGCGATTTTAAGCCGGGCAAGGTCTATGCCGTGACCTTCAAGACGGGGCTGCGGGCGGAAAATGGCGTGGCACTGGAGAAACCCATCACCCGGCTGGTGCAGTTCCCCAATCGCACGGCCGATTTGCGATTCGAGACCGGTGGCCGCTACCTGTCGCCCAAGGGAAGCCTCGCCCTTCCCGTCCAGGCGGTCAATATCAAGACGTGGACGGCGTCGCTCCGTCCGGTCTATGCGAATAATCTCGTGGCGCTCGCCTTGCGTGAGGAAAACAGATACAGATCTGTCGGCTCGAATATGGACGAGCTGGCCGGGGCAGCCGTGTTGCAGACGAATGTCCTGACCGCGCCGCTCAACGAGTCGGTCCGCGCGTGGATCCATCTGCGCGGGCTGACAAAAGAAACTCGCGGCGTGTTCTGGGTGGAGGCCAACGATGACAGCCGGCTGATCGTCGTGACCGATCTCGGCATCGCCGCGCGCCTCTCCTCGGGCCGCGCGCTGGTCTGGATCAATTCGCTCGAGTCGGGCCGCCCGGTGGCAGGCGCGGAGATCACGCTGTACGCCCGCAACAACCAGACGCTGGCCCGTGCCGTCACCGATGAGCACGGCGTGGCGCATCTCGCCGGCTGGACGGCGGGCGACGCGCCTTTCCTCATCACCGCCCGCCGGGAGGATGACCTGTCCTGCCTGGATTTGAGCGATACCCGCGTGGACCCGGGCGCTGGCGTGGAGGGGTCTCCGTACCTGACGCAGGGCGCGATGGAGGCTGCCGTCTTTACCGAGCGCGGCGTCTACCGGCCTGGCGAGACCGCCTTCCTGCAGGCGTTGGTGCGCGACACGGAGCAGCGCGCGCCAGCGCCGTTTCCCACGCTCTTCCGCGTCCGCCGTCCCGATGGCCGGGTCTTCCAGGATATCCCCGTGATGCCCGACGCGCATGGGTCAGCCTGGACGACGGTGCACATGCCGGACTACCTGCCGACCGGGCGCTACTCGGTGGAGCTCGTGATGCCGGGAACATTCACCGTACTGGGCGCGACCTCGGTGGCTCTCGAGGATTTTGTTCCGCCGCAGATTCGCGTTGCCGTGGAATGCGCGCCGGGACGCGCCCGCGCGGGAGAGGATCTGAGCTTCCAGGTCCGAGCAGAACACCTGTTTGGCCGGGCCGCCGCTGGCCTCTCCGTTCAAGGGCACGTCACGATCCTGGCCGCGCCCTTCGAGCCCCCCGCTTGGGACGGTTGGCGATTTGGCGATGACGACAAGTCCTTCGCGCCTCTGGAAATCCAATTGGGCTCGCAGACGCTGGACGAGGCGGGCCGCGCGTCGTTTATCGTCGAAAGCGCCGCCGCCTGGCGCCCCCCCGCCGCGCTGCAGATCGTGCAGCAGGCGACCGTGATCGAGAACGGCGGACGGCCGGTCAGCGCCAGCGGCTCGGCCGTCATGGACGCCTATCCCTTCTACATCGGCCTGCGCACGGCATGGGAAGGGACGATTCGCGCAGGCGAAACCCAGCGTGTCGACGTCGTGGAGGTCTTGCCCGACGGCAGTCCGTCTGGCGGGGGCAAGCCGGTCGTCTTGACGCTCTCACGGGTGCTGTGGCACTCGGCGCTGCGCGAAGTCGCTGGCGGACGCTACGAATGGAGATCGGAACGGCAGGTGGTCACGGTCCGGGAGGACACCCTCGCCGTAGGCGGCGACCCGCGCGCGTGGAGCTTCGCGGTGGACGCCACCGGTTCATACCTGCTGACCGCGAGCGACCCCGCATCGGGCGCCTCCACGCGCATTGCGTTTTATGCCGCGTCGCCGGAGCAGGACTGGGTTGCGTGGAGCCGCGAAAAGCCCGGGCGTATCGAGCTGGCCTGGGACCGAGAACGCTATCGCCCCGGCGAGACCGCGCGGCTCCTCGTCAAGGCGCCATTCAGCGGCGTCGCGCTGCTCACGATCGAATCCGACCGCGTGCTGGAGGCGCGCGTGGTGGCGCTGGAGAAGAACACGGCTGAGCTGGAAATCCCGGTGCAGGCCGCCTACGCGCCGAACGTCTACTGCGTGCTGACCCTCATTCGGCCCGCCGTCGCGGAATCGGTCTGGAGTCCGCACCGCGCCCTCGGTGCCCTCGCGATGCCGGTCGAGCGGCCCGGCCGGAGCCTGACCGTGACCGCCGACGTTCCCGCGTCGCAACGGCCGCAAACGAAACTGACAACCCGGCTGACGGTTCGCGACCAGACCGGCCAGCCTGTGGCGGGCGCCGTCACCGTGATGGCCGTGGACGAGGGGATCTGCCTGCTCACGGCGTTCCAGACGCCCGATCCGAACCGGATTTTCACCGCGCAGCGCCGCCTCGGCGTGACGCTGTATGACCTCTACAACGAGCTCATACCGGTCTTGGATGACGCCATCACGGCCGCTTCCCGAATGGGCGGCGATGGGGGGGAAGGACTGCGGCGTCGGCTGAACCCAATCACCGCCAGACGCTTCAAGCCGGTCGCACTGTGGCAGGCGGACGTCCCCCTGAACAGCAACGGACAGGCGACGGTCGAGCTGGACATCCCCGAGTTTGCCGGCTCTCTGCGGGTGATGGCGGTGGCGTACAACGCCGCGCAGTGCGGATCGTCGCAGACGCTGGTTCCCGTCAGGCGCGACCTGATCGTGCAACCGGCCCTGCCTCGTTTTCTCGCGGCAGGCGACCGGTGCGACGCATCCATCGTGCTCCATAACACAGGCGCCACCGCACAAGACGCCCGCGTACGCGTCACCTGCGGCGGCCCGCTTCGGGCCGACACGGCCGATCTGCAGGTATCCATCCCCGCCGGCGGCTCCGCGCGCGTGCCGCTGGGGCTCACGGGCGGACCCGGCCCGGGTCTGGCGTTGCTCCGCATCCAGACCGAGGCCGGGGCCGACCGCTACGACGAAACCACCGAACTCGCCGTGCGAACCGCGTCGGCCCTTCAGGCGCAAACCGTCAGCCGCGTGCTGAAGGCTGGCGAGCGCGTCAGCCTCGCGCCGCCGACCCACTGGATCGCCGCCACTGTGGCCCAGCGGGCCCGGATCTCGGCGATGCCTGCGATGCAACTAAGCCGCGCGCTGGAGCAGGTCTGGTATTATCCTTACGGTTGCCTCGAACAAACGGTCTCCGGCGCATTTCCGCTGCTGTACGCGGCGGACTGGCCGGCCCGCCTGATGGCCCCCGGCGCGGTCGCCGAGGGCGACACCCGCGCGCGGGTGAACGCCGCCATTCAGCGCGTGTGGGCGATGCAGCAGGGCGACGGCGGATTCTCCCTCTGGCCGTTTGAGGGGCAGACGGACGCCTCCGCCTCCTTGTATGCCGCGCATTTCCTGGTGGAGGCACGGGCGGCGGGCTATGACGTGGCGCAGGATCGGCTGGATGCGGTTTTGGGCTGGCTGCGGCAGCGGCTGGAGCGCAACGCCTCGATCGAGGTCGGCGCGCCCGCATGGTTGTACGAAATGGACGAGCGCGCGTATGTGTGCCAGATGCTGGCGCGTGCGGGATGTCCCGACGCCGGATGGACCGCGCGGCTGCGCGAGCAGAGCGGCCGCCTCTATTATGCCACGCGCGTCCGGGTGGCTGCGACGCTGCTGCTGATTGGCGAGCCGCGGCAGGCGGTGGAGATTCTGGACCGGCTGGGACTGCCGACGCCCCGCAGCCGCCTGCCCGGCTACCTGCTGAACAGCGACGTTCAGGACGCCGCCCTGCTGCTGTCGGCCTGGCTTGACGTGGACCCCGCCAACGAAGCTGTGGGGCGACTGGCGCTCTATCTGCAAAACCGGCAGGTTGACGGCCAGTGGGGCAACACCTACGACAACGCGATGGTCTTGCTGGCCCTTGGCAAATACCTGATGCGCAGCGCAGGCCGGGAGCAGCCGTTTACCGGATCGCTGACGCGGCCCGACGGCAGCGTGATGACCGTGTCGAGCACTCAGGAGGTCCAGGTCGCGTACGGGCCCGGCGAAGGCGGCTCCCTGACCCTCGTCAATGACGGCCCCGGCCCGATGTATCTGAGCGGGCAGTTCACGGGCGTGTCGCTCACGGCGGAGCCCGAGACGCAGCATGGCGTGAAGGCCTGGCGGGAATGCTTCAACGGCGCGGGCCAGCTGATCGATCCGTCAACCCTCAGGCAGGGCGATCTGGTGGTCGTGCGAATCACCGTAGATCCGCTGGGGCGCGAGCTCGACCAGCTCGTGGTGGAAGACCTGCTGCCTGCTGGATGGGAGATTGAGAATCCCAATCTCATGACCACATCCACGCCGACGTGGCTGAAGGCTCAGGCCGAGCCCGCGCGGTACCGCGACGCGCGCGATGACCGCATGCTGTTCTTCACCGGGGCCGTACGGTACCAATCGGTCTTCCATTATGCGGCGCGCGCGGTCACTCCCGGTGTATTCCGCCATCCACCCCTCACGGTGTCTGGCATGTACGAACCGGACATTCGCAGTGTGAGCGGGGGAGGGGAGGTGCGAGTCACGCCGTGAGGAACGGACTCCATCGAGCGGCCCGGCTGGCGGGCGCGGTCCTGAGCGCGGGTGCGGCCGTCTGCGCGGCGGTGTGGCTGGCGGCGCGCCTCGCGCCGTTCCCCGACCAGACCTTTGCGCACTACCCGGCGTCGGTGGTGCTGACGGACCGGCTGGGGCAGCCCCTGCGCGTGTGGCTGGGCGAGGGAGACATCGATTGTCGTCCCTCGTATCGACCCGATCCATCGGACTGGATCGTTCAGGCGCTGGTTGCCGCAGAGGACCGGCGGTTCTGGTCGCATGGCGGCGTGGACCTCCTGGCGGTGGCACGCGCGCTGACGCAGAATGTATCCGCCGGACGCACCGTGTCGGGCGCTTCGACGCTGTCCACGCAGGTCATCCGGCTGGTCGAGCCGCGTCCGCGGCGGTGGGGCGCCAAGGCGGTGGAGGCGTTTCGCGCGCTGCAGATGGAGCAGCGCTACGACAAGCGGACGATCCTGGCGCACTACCTGAACCGCGCGCCGTTCGGCGGGAACATCGTCGGCATCGAGGCGGCCGCCTGGCGATATTTCGGCAAACGGCCCGCCGACCTCAGTCTGGCGGAGGCGGCGCTGTTGGCGGGGGTGCCGCAATCGCCGTCACGCGGGCGGCCGGACCGCCATCCCAGCCGGGCCAGGAAGCGGCAGGCGTATGTGCTGGCGCGGATGCGGGCGTGTGGGTGCATCACTGCGGCGCAGGAGGCGGAGGCCCTGGCGCAGCCCGTCGCGGCGCGTCCGTCGCCCTATCCGTTCGACGCGCCGCATTTCAGCGAATGGGTGGGTCCGGGGGCGAGCGCCGATGCGAAGGGGGTTGTGCGCACGACGCTCGATCCCGTGTGGCAGCATCGGGCCGGGGAGATGCTGCGCCGCCATTTGCGCGACGGCCCGATGCACAGCGGGGCCGTTGTGATGCTGGAAGTCCGGACGGGTGCGGTGCGGGCAATGGTCGGTTCGCCCGACTACGCGGCGCAGCCGGCGGGACAGGTGAATGGCGCGCTGGCCGCGCGGTCCGCCGGGTCCACCCTTAAGCCGTTTGCGTACGCCATGGCCCTGGACCAGGGGTGGCTCACCCCCGGATCGGTGCTGGCTGATGTGCCCGCGCGCTTCCGCGATTATGATCCGCAGAATTTTGATCCGCTGTTCCGTGGACGGGTCACCGCGCGCGACGCGTTGGTGTTGTCGTTGAACATGCCCGCCATCGAAGTGGTCCGGCGGGTGGGGCAGGCACCCTTCTACGACACGGTGAAACGGCTGGGGCTGGCGACCCTGTCCCGACCGGCGGAGCAGTACGGGTTGGGGCTGGTCCTGGGCAACGGAGAGGTGCGTCTGCTGGATCTGGCCAATGCGTACGCCTGTCTGGCGCGCGGCGGGGTCCTGGCTCCGGTGCGGGTGCTGGAGGGCGATGAACGGGCGGCAACGGGGCGGCGGGTGTTTTCGATAGAGGCGTGCTGGATTCTGGCGGAGATGTTGAGCGGGGACGAGCGCGCCATGGACACGACCGGGCATGCGGCCGACGTGAGGCTGCCGCGCATGGCCTGGAAGACGGGCACCTCGGCGGGGCTGCGCGATGCCTGGGCGGTGGCGTACAACCCCGACGTG
Organism: Lentisphaerota bacterium; assembly: GCA_016873675.1. NCBI lineage: Bacteria > Pseudomonadati > Lentisphaerota > Lentisphaerota bacterium. Next base: position 19,973 of record VGWG01000034.1, read on the forward strand.
GTGATCGGCGTCTGGGTGGGGAGACCGGACGGCGCGGGGTCGGACCAGTTGATTGGGAGGGCCGCGGCGACGCCGATCGCGTGGGAGCTGTTTCGAAGCCTGTATCCAGACAACCAAAGCCCCTGGTACGAGCGGCCGGCCAGCGTGACGGCGCGGCATGCCTGCGCGGTCAGCGGGCTCCTGCCGGGGCGGCACTGCCCGCTGGGCGCGGAGGATTTCGCGATTGAGCGGGTGACCCGGTGCCAACTGTGCGCGGGGCACGGCGGTCAGACCGGGCCAGCGGGACTGGGCACGCTGGAGGCGCCGCCGGTCGCGCGGGCGGCGGGGTCGGTGAGGATTATCACGCCGGCTCGGGACAGCACCTTCCGCTGGATGAGCGGCTTGGATTCCGGCGTGCAGCAGATTCCGCTCACGGCAACCGGATCGGAGCCGGGCGAGCCGCTGCACTGGTTCGTGAATGACCGGCCCATCGGGGTGTCGCATGCGGGCAAGCCGCTCTTCTGGACCCTGGAACGCGGCGCTCACCAGATCGTCTGCAGCGCTGTCTGCGGCCCTGGCGATCACATCCGAATTATCGTGGAATAGTGTGCCAGATGCCTGTCGGACGTTGCATTAGCCCTCTATTTTAAAGGATTTGGGTCGGGAGCGGCTTCCTCTACTAATTCGCAGACGAGACGGAGCCCGGTGTCGAAACTGTCGGTCGGCGGCGCGTGCTCGCCGTGCGGAGCCAGATCCGGCTGGCGATACGCCGCCCGGCATCCGGACGGAATCCGGTACCACGAGCCGCCGCGAAGCGTCACGACGGCACCCTTTTTGTCTGCAGCCATGCCCGAAAACAGCCTGACAACTCCAGCATCTCCTTCGAACGGACTGTTGAAGGGATCGGTGACAGCGGCCGTGCCGAGGTCGTTGGTGTAGTTGTCACCGACCCACTCGGAGACGTTTCCAAGCATATCATACAGGCCCCAGGCATTGGGTTTCTTCTGTCCCACGGGATGCGTGCCGGATCGGGCGCTGTCGAACTGGCGATCACGCCAGTTGCGCGTATCGAACCCCCATCCGCCCGTGACACCGCTGTTGCCGCCGTACCAGGCGATCTCATCCAACTCTGGACCGTTGAGCGTCCCCTTGATGGTGAGCGGTCCATTGTAGAGCGCGGTCTGGGTCCCCGCCCGGCAGGCATATTCCCATTCCGCTTCGGTCGGCAGCCGGTAGCGCACGCCGGTCCCCTTGGCCATGGCGTTGAGCGCAACGATGAAAAACTGACAATCCGCCCAGGAGACGTTATCCACCGGTGCACGGTCGCCAGCGTATTTGAACTGCGACGGGTTGTCGCCCCTGACCCGCATCCACTGGCCCTGCGTGACCTCGTACTTGCCCATCCAGAACCCCTTGGTGAGGGTCACACGGTGGCGCGTCTCGTTTGCCGACCGACCGGCTTCAGACTCGGGACTGCCCATATCGAACGCGCCGGGCGGGATCCAGACAAACTCAATACCCGTATGCGGCGCGGTCCAAGGCTTGCCCATCTCCGGCTTCGCGGGACCATCGGCAATCTGGGGCATAGAGTTGCCTTCCAGCGCCTCGATCACGCATTCCGCCCAGTAAAAAATGTCTGGCTTTTCTTTTGAGCCACGCGAAACTGTCTGTTTCAGCTTCGTCACCGGCCAGAAAGCGGCGATACCGCCGTCCTTCGTACGCTCAAGGACCTGCCGGTCCGGATAGAGCTTGCCGTCCACTTCCGCCACCACTGTGACAGCGTCTCCGAAATTGCTAAGCGGGAAGCGGAACGTGCCGTCCTCGGCCGTGTGGAGGGTGGCTATCGGCTTCACCTTGCACAACTCCATTTTCTCCACCACCTCGACTCGGTCACTTTGAAAGGCAAAGACATACACCGGGGCGGCAGCGACCGGCGTGCGCTTGCCGTCTTTCGACACTTTCCAGACCGAACCGAGCACGCCGCCTGGTGGCGCCCCGGAGCCCATCAGCAGCCGCATGCCGCGCGCCGGAATATGAATCGGACCATACAGAGCAAAGCCGGGGCCCATCTTGCTCGTCTGAACAGTGCCGTTGGAGATGAGATCCTTCAAACAGCCAACGGCGGCTGAGCCACTGATCTTCTTATCCGTAAACGTTTTAAACTTGAGAGCCACCTTGATCTCTTTCTGGTCCAGCGCCGGCCGTGTCTCGATGGATTTGCTGCGGCGCCAGTCGCTGTCGTCGGGGATTCGCGAATAGTCCAGTTCGGCCAGGATGTCGTCGGATGTGATCTTGTTGTAGCTGCCGAACAGGTAGCCGGGATTCTCGATGAGCAGCAACTCCCGAACCGGTTTGTCGCTTTCGTTCACGAGCACCATCATCGCCTTGCGGGCCGGCTCACTCTTGTTCCCGTCCGGCCGCATGAACACGGACACGCGCACGCGCGCGGCCGGGTTCTCCGTGGTGACCGCAAAGCCGGCTTTGGCTTCGGCCTCGAAATCGCCGCCATAGCGGACGAGGCCGATGCCGAAGTTTTCGGCGCGCCAGTACGGGAGAAACTCGGTCTGGCCGTCGTCCTTGAAGTAGCCGAAGTCCTCCAGCGCGTTCACCACGTCGGCGGCGTTGGCGCGGCTGGCCAGGCCGACGATGTTCACGCCGATATCGTGCAGCAGCGCGCGGCCCAGGATCATGTTATCCACTGCGGGCGATCCGCCCGGCGTGGCCAGCGCCCCGCCGTTCGAGCGCAGTTGCACGGCCAGCGCCGTGTGCGGCGCGGCGAGATAGCGGAACAGCGCCAGAGGAAAACGATCAGCGATCGTCGCCGCCGCCGTCAGGGCGTCGCCGCCGACCGCGCCTTCCAGAATGGTGCGCGTTGCAACAGCTTCGCAAACCGACGCGGCCTCCGCTCGGATCAGCACATTGCTGCCGGTGATGGCGCCGCGCGATGCGGCGTCAAGAGCAGGCGTCGCCGCTTGCTCCGTCCAGGGCTGCCACTGCTGCCGCCGCCGGTCCGCTGCCGGCAGCCGGGAAGGATGCACCAACAGCGTGAAACCGGCCGTTTGTTCGCCGCCGCGGGGAGCCTGATTGGCAATGGCGATCGTCCAGAAGATCGTGCCATCCGGCTTGCGCTCGACGGTCATTGAAGGTTCCTTGCCGCCAATCACAAAGCCGGGTTCGCCGTTTGCCAGCCACGTAAAACCGCGATCACCGTTGCCGAGGAAAAAATGACGGATCAATCCCTTGTGCCCGCTGCCCTCGCCCGCCGGAGCGGCGCCGTCGCTCCACAGCATGCCGGGCGTCGAATCCAGTGATCCGTAGCCGGGTGCCAGGGGCTGATTACCTGCGAGAGCCTCCGCCGGATTGCCCGCGATCGCCGTGTCCACCGGGCCGCTGAGCTCCATCACCATGTCAAGCCGCTCAAGATCGATTCCTCTGGCGTCATAGGTCAGTTGCCCTGTCAGCGATCCGTCGTTCGCGTACAGCAGGCTCAGACGGCCCTTCAGGGACCCCGCCTGCCAAGTCGCCGCGGCTTCCACGCCTGTGTCCGTCCGGGTCAACACGGCCGGCGCGTCGGTCTTGGCGGAAATCACAACCTCATCCACCGTCGCCTCAATCCGCATGGGCGACGCCAACTGAGGCCCGCGCGACACCATTTTGAGAAGGGAATCCGACCATTTCTTCTCGGCGCGAAAGGCCAGCGGGATGTCATTCGTGAACGCCTGGATCTCCAATTGAGCCGGCAGGCCGATATCGTCCACGGTGAAGGTATGGCGGGGCGTCGTGACCGTGCGATTCACCAACGCCACATCCGCGCGCGCCGGAAGAACAACCACGAACAAGGCCGTGGCCAGCGCTACCGCCGATGAATAAAAGGGACACATCTTCTTTCTCATGCTCATGATCTCTCCTCCCACTGACACCTGACACCTCCTACTGCCTGCACTCCGCATACAGCACGCGGTAATCGTGATACGGCACAAACACCGGCCCGTACCGTTCGCCCTTGTCCCCGGCCCGCAGGATCAGTTCGTCGGTCTCGATATCCCGCAGCGCCGGCATAGCCGCAGACTTTGCCTCTAAGGCCCAGGCGGCCTTGACAACCTCCGGCACTTTCTTGCGCGCGGCGATGTCGCCGGCGCGCAGGGTGTTCGATCCGCCCAGAACCCGCTTCGAATCGCGAATGTCGAGGGGCAGCTCGATGTCGCCGTCGGTCTCGTTCAGGATCACGAAAATCGCCTGGTATCCCTTGCCGTTGTCCAGCGGCCGGCGGTACACCGTCACGCGCACCTGGGTCTCCTCGCCGGGCTTGTCGCCCATGCGCACCTGCGCATCATTGCGCCAGAACGGCAACTTCTCAACGTCGTCATCCCGGAAGAATCCGAATTTTTCGAGGCGGTTGATGAGCCGCACGGCTTCGTCGGCGTTTTGGAAAAGGCCTTGCGGTCCGCCCCGGAAACTGCTGTCTGTGCCGTCGCGCGCCACGCCGAAATCGTGCAGCAGCGCCAGCCCCAGCTTCTGCCGGTCGAAACGTCGATCGTCGCCCGGCCCCACCGGGCACTTGTCGGGCATCAGCGTCGTGATGACGCCGGCGTAGTTCATCGCCATCGTGCGGTAAAGCGAGTTGGGATAGCGCGAAATCAAATCCACGTCAGTCGAGCCGACCTCGGCGCCCACCCCGCGCATCATGACCGTGTTCCACAGGTACGATTCCAGCAGCCGGCCCGCGTTGTTGGACTTGACCTGCTGGCGCGGGGGGACGTTGTTCACCGCATGCACGCGGGCCAGCCGCTTGTAAAGGTCCCGCATCTGGAAGGCCAGGAACCCCGGGTGCCAGGGCAATTCGTCCTTGCCCACTTCATTCAGCGGCCGGAAGTAGGCATCCTCCTTGGCCGTGCTCTGTGACTTGGAGATCGGCGAATAGTCGTTCATCCACCAGCCCACCCGCCGTCCGAAGCTGATCATCCGTCCCAGGTAGAAAGCGGCCTTGTCTTCAAAAAGCCGGTCCATACTCGGCAGGTTCATGGCCGCGGCACCCCCGCCGAAGCCATAGCGGTGATAGGGCGGGGAGTCTTTGCGCCACACGGTGCGCTGGTCGTCCGGCGCCTGCTGCGACGCGCCTGCAGCCGACTGCCACCAATCCCGCAGGCGTTGGTCATCAACCAGATAGGTGAAAAGCTCCGCCGACGCGTCCCAGTTAGCCGTGGCATGGATCTCCATCTGCGCCCATATTTTTCCCACGGTATAGTGCCAGGCATGCTGGCGGAAGTTTTCCGGCTTGGGCTTGGCCGGATGGGTCAGGATGGCGAAATCGATCGCGCGCCGACCATGAACCTCGGCCGGACGGTTCACGAACGCCACCCGCCACGTCACATTCCCGGCATTGTCCCGCTCCAGTTGCATGGTTGAACCGTCACGATCGAGGATCCAGCCGCGATCGCTGTTGCAGTAATAGGACCAGCCCCGGTCGGCGCTGCCGAACCAGAACGACGGCACAAATCGCGTGTAGAACAGCTCCATCTTCGTCATCGTGCTGTCCCAAAGCACGCCGGGCTTGTCAGACAGACCGCACTCGCCGCGGTCCGCGTCGGTGTCATTCAGGCTCGATCCGGTATCGGAGAACGCCAGATCCACGGTTCCGGCAACATCCGTCACCAGTTCCAGGCGATCAACTTTAACCGGCACGTCGCCGCCGTAGCGCAGCGAGGCGCGCATCGAACCGTCGCAATCGTAGCGGACTTTGAGTTCCGCCGGAACCGGGCCGATCTGCAGGGCGGATGCATACTCGATTTCGCTCTTGCCGGTGCGCACCGCCTTGGCGGGGGTCGTCACCTTGGCGGGCACACGCTTGCCCCCCACGACAGCTTCCAGGCGCATCGGGGCGCGGAACTGCGCGCCGCGGCCCATGGCCTTCAGGACATCGGCCGGCGCCTTTCCGCTGGCGCGCAGTTCCAGCGGCAGTTCGCGCGCGTCGGGCAGAATCTCGATCTGCGCCGGGAGACCGGACGCATCGAGCGTGAAGCGATGCTTCAACGTCTCGAAGCCGCTGTCCGTCGCGCGGATCGGGGTGAACGGCTCCCAGACCTCGTCCAGGAGGCCCACCTTGTTGTTCATCCACGGGGAGACCTGGAAGCTGTCGGTCCTGCTGAATGACGGCGGCTTCTTATGCGCCGTGAAGTCCTCCCGCGCGCGGTCCTCGCTCCCGACCGACTTTTGCGCCCAGGGAAAAACGTTGAACGTGTCGCTGCGGGTGGCGCTGGTGTGGGGGTTGACACCGGAATTGAGCTTGATGAACGGTTCCTTCTGGATCTGCTCGCCGACGATTTTCATGTTCTCGTCAAACATCAGCGCGGTGACGCTGTACACCTCGCCGGGCACCAGGTTGCTGGCCACCACGTCGAATACCGCAAAGTTACCGATCACCGGCGCCCGGAACTCATGGACATCAGTCTCCTCGCCCTCGACGATATTCTTGACGATCAACTGGGCCTCGACCGCAGTCAGCACCTCTTCCTTGACGCCCACGATGCCGCGGTCCAGCACGGCCGACAGGCGCTTGGTATAGGGTGACACTTCCACTCGGAAATCGAAATACGGTATACGCTCCGGCCGCAGCGTCTTGATGACGTCCATGCGCCGCTCACGGAAGGGCTGCGCCGGGCTGCCGGCCATGCCGCCATCCATGAGGTGAAACTTGGTCAGGCGCGTCTGGAAGAGAATCTTCGCCGGCACGCCCGCGCTGCGCACATCGAACCACAGCACGTTGCCGTCGAGCGTCATCTTGGGCGCCGCGGAGCGGAGCCGCAGCTTGCGCATCTCGCCCGGCCGCAGTTCGACCAGCCCGTTGGGGATTTCTGCGGACGTGTAGCTCGAATAGACAGATCCCGCTTCGCTCTCGACATGGAAGCCGAGCCGTACCGTTTCCGACCGGGTATTGTGATTCTTCAGCGTGATCTGAAGGTCAATCTGATTGTCCATGATCCGGCCCAGATCGTTGAGCTGGAAAACCGGTGACTTGGAATCAAAGATCAGTTTCGTCTTCGTGATCAGCCAGTCTGTGTCGTCAAAGTTGTTGAAGAACGCTCCGCTGCCTCCGATGCCGCGCGCAAACCAGATCCGGTAGGCGGTCCCGTCCGGGGGCGGGATGGCCACCAGGGGGCGGCCATCCTCCTGCTTGCCGTCATACAGACCATAACACAACGACTTCAGCGGTATGCTGTACTCGATGACCCAGCGCTTGCCATCGGCCACGGTCTTGATAGTTGCCCCGGCGTTCCACTTGAAATCCTGTCCCTTCGCCACACTGTAATACCAGTCGTTGACCGTGCCGATAGGATTGACGTCCCACCGCAGCAGCCCGAGTTTCTCGCCCAGGGCCAGATCCTCGACTGGCCGGATTTCCAGCTCGACATGGTCATCCCAGAGCATGCCGTACAGTGGATGCGTGAGCGTGTCCGGATAGCGTCCTCGCGCCTTCAGCCAGGAATCTTCCGGGTAGATCGGCGAACTCTGGCAGAAGTAGAGATTCTCGTGGTCGTAACCTGCGTAGAGTTGAATCTGCGTCTGGTGGGGGGCCAGGAACTTGAACATGCCGAAGTGAATGTCATACCGGAATGCCGACAGCGCCGAGGCGTCGTCCCATTCCCCCGGAGCCATAATGCCGTCGAGCTGCGGCGGTTTGGCCATGAAGGGCACCCGCAGGATCGGGGTATCCACCTTGCTCGCATCGCCGTAGGAGGTGGGCACCTGATCCGCCTCCTGCGCCGACAGCGACGCGGCCGCCAGCACG
>VGWG01000035.1 GCA_016873675.1 Lentisphaerota bacterium
CGATAGTGGCGGCAGCGGGGACCCCGGACGGGGGCGTGCCGTAAGGCGGGCGGCGACGGCATGACCGGGTTTGGGGGTGTGTGGGTGTGTGGGTTTGGGGGTGTGTGGGTTGGGGCAACAACAGAGCCGGTCAACCGGCGGAAGGGGGAGCGATGAGCGAAGCGGACAACACGGTGGTGAAGCCTGGATACAAGACGAGCGAGTTCTGGCTGACGCTGGGGGCGACGCTGGTCGGATTGCTGATCGGCAGCGGAGCCATTCCCGAGACGGGGGTGTGGCCGAAGGTCGTGGCGCTGGTGACGGCGGCCTTCACGGCGCTGGGGTACACGGTGAGCCGCGGCCTGGCCAAAAAAGGGTGAGGCCGGCATGTGGGCGGCGCTATTCAAGGCGATTCTCGACTGGCTGACCGGGCTGGCGAAAAGCCAGACCGGCACAGCCGGCGAGGATGTATCGGCGAAACCGGGGCTGCGCGAGCGGCTCGACCGGCGGCTGGCGGAATGGAAGGCCGGGAGGGGTGGGACGCCCGCCGATAACGGCGGGCCGCAGTAATCAGAGGCTGGAGAGAGGAGCGGGGCCGTGCGCAGTAAGCAGTGGCAGTGGGCAGTGGTGGCGGGGGCGATGCTGCTGGCCGGGTGCGCGGGGCCGCGGGTGGTATTCGTGCCATCGGCGGACGCGCCAGTGCGGGCCGGGCCGGGGATGCGCGGCCGGATCTACGTCTGGACCGGCGCCACCTGGGAGCTCTCGCGCAACCGGGTACCCGTGCCCGAGGGGATGTACATCTGGGACGCCGGCGACCCGGCGCCGGGAAGAGAACAGGGCGCGGAACAGCCGTAGCACTCCTCTACCCCGCTGAAACGAAAACGGACCCGCATCGCTTTGCGGATCCGTTTTTTTGTTAGACCGGAACCCGGATCAAACAAGCGGGCGTGTGTATTTTCGTGTTTTTGCTGTTTGGTTTGTTGTGTTAATTGTTTGGTTTTTTGACCCTACCAAAACAACCTAAAACAAACCGTAACACGAGAAACGCTAAAAGCGTCTTAGAAACGAAAAACCCCGGTTTTATTGGGGTTTTCCCATTAAAACCGGGGCGGAAAGTGGTAGCGGGGGCAGGATTTGAACCTGCGACCTTCAGGTTATGAGCCTGACGAGCTGCCTGGCTGCTCCACCCCGCAATCGCGTTGATACTGGCGCGCCTGGCAGGAGTTGAACCTGCAACCCTCAGATCCGTAGTCTGATGCTCTATCCAATTGAGCTACAGGCGCACACATCGACGGGCATAGTATCAAAGAACCCCGTCAGGTAGCAAGTGCTATTTCTGATAAATAATAAATATATCCGGTTGACATCATCCCATCCATCGGTTATCCTAAACGCATGATTTTGCACCCCTCCAACAATCGGATGAGCGTCGCACCCTGTGGGTGTGGCGGCTTCCTGCTTGTAGGCGTAGGCGTCGTAACGACGGCTGCGGCGGGTGCGGACTGTGGGTCGGCTTAATCACACCGATTGCCCCCACTCCCCAAAAAGCACCCACCGCACCCGTCAGAGGGCGGTGGGTTTTTTGTTCGATACCAAGCGTAAAAATCAGGGTTCAGAGTTCAGGTTAGAAAACAGGGGAGACGCACATGAAGAAGAAGGAAAAGCAGGAAACGGATCCACGCAGCGGCGCCCAATGCGTGGTGGACGGGCTCGAACACGCGGGTTGCGAGGTGGTCTTTGGCTATCCCGGCGGCACCGTCCTGGACATTTTCAACGTGCTGTGCCTCTCGCCCGTCCATTTCATCCTCTCCCGCCATGAACAGGGCGCGGTGCACATGGCCGATGGCTATGCGCGCGCCACGGGCAAGCCGGGCGTTTGCTTGGTGACGTCGGGTCCCGGCGCAACCAATACCGTGACCGGCCTCGCGACGGCCCACATGGACGGCATTCCGATGGTGTGTATTACCGGCCAGGTGGCGCTCTCGGCAATCGGCAATGACGCCTTTCAGGAGGCGGACACCATCGGCATCACCCGCGCCGTGACCAAGCACAACACCCTCGTCCGCTCGGCCGATGAGATTCCGGCCGCCATTGCGGAGGCGTTTTACATCGCCACCAGCGGCAAGCCGGGCCCGGTGCTGATCGACATCCCCAAGGATGTGCAGCGTCAGCTCACCGTCGTGCGCCCCCCGGCCTCGGTCTCCCTGCGCAGCTACAATCCTCGCGCGGTGCTCGCGCCCGAGGCGGTGGCCGCGTTGGCGGAGGCGATCAACCGCGCTGAACGCCCCGTGCTCTACGTGGGCGGCGGCGCCATTGCCGCCAACGCCTCCGCCCCGCTCACCGCGCTGGCCCGCAAGGCGAACATCCCCGTCACCACCACCCTGATGGGACTCGGCGCCTTTCCCGAGGACGACCCCCTCGCGCTGCGCATGCTGGGCATGCACGGCACGGCCGTGGCGAACCTCGCCGTGAGCGCGTGCGACCTGCTGATCTCGCTGGGCGCCCGCTTTGACGACCGCGTGACCGGCAAGATCGCCGAGTTTGCCCCCCGTGCGAAGATCGCGCACATAGACATCGACCCCTCGGCCATTGGCAAGAGCGTGCGTGTGGATTATTCCATTCGGGGCGACGCTCGCGAGGCGGCCGAGGCGCTCCTGCCGCTCGTTCACCCCGCTGAACATGCGGCCTGGCTCGCTGAGCTGGATGCGCTCAAACAGCGCTATCCGCTCAAATACCGCCACAGCGACTCGGTGCTCCAACCGATGTTTGTGCTGGAGGAGATTGACCGGTTGCGCAAGGGCAAGGGAATCATAGTGACCGATGTGGGGCAGCACCAGATGTGGGCCACGCAGTTCATTCGCCACGTCCAGCCCCGCTCATTCATCTCCTCCGGCGGCCTCGGCACCATGGGCTTCGGCCTCCCGGCGGCGATCGGCGCTCAGCTCGCCCGGCCGGGCGAGCTGGTGGTGGCGATTTGCGGCGATGGCGGCATTCAGATGAACGCCCAGGAACTGGTCGTGGCCGTGGAGCATAACATCCCGGTCAAGATCATCATTCTCAACAACGGTCATCTCGGCATGGTGCGGCAGTGGCAGCAGATGTTCTACGGCAAGCGCTATTCCGCCGTGGTGCTGGGCTCGTCCAATCGCCCCGTCAACGAGCGGATCAATCACGACGCCGCGCCGGTCTACCGGCCTGACTTTGTGAAGCTCGCCGAGGCCCATGGCATGCGCGCCGCGCGGGTGACCTGGCCCGCCGAGGTCGCGCCGATCCTCGAGCGCGCCTTTGCCGACCCCCATCCGTGGGTCATCGAGTGCATCGTCGATCCCGAGGCGAACGTGTTCCCCATGGTGCCTCCCGGTGCTGCGGTGTCGGCCATGATCGTGGATTGAGGCCGGCCGCTTAGAGGCGGCCGGAAGGGGAGACAGGTTTCAGGGAGACAGGTTTCAGGTTTCAGGGTTCAGGGAGACAGGTTTCAGGGAAAGGAAAGCCATCATGAAGCACATCATTACCGCTCTTGTAGAAAATAAGCCCGGCGTCCTGGCGCGCATCGTTGGGCTGATTTCGGGGCGCGGCTACAACATCGAAACGCTCAACGTGGGGCCGACGCAGGATCCGGCCATCTCGAAGATGACACTGGTGGTCCCCGGCGACGACCACGTGCTCGAGCAGGTGACCTTGCAGGTGGGCAAGCTCGTGGACGTGATCAGCGTGACGGATGTCACGGGCGCCCGCCATCTCGACCGCGAACTGATCCTGGTGGAGATCGCGACCGATTCGGTGGCGCAGCGCGCCGAAGTCCTGGACCTTGCGACGCTCTTCCGGGCGGCGGTCGCCGGAGTGACCGAACGATCCGTTTCCCTGCAGATGGTGGGCTCGTCAGACGTGGTCTCCGATTTCATGTTGTTGCTCAAGCCCTACAAAATCCTCGATCTCTCGCGTTCGGGCCAAATCGCCGTTGCGCGCGGCGAGGGGTGATGGGGGGGGCAAACGGAAAGCGAGACAGGTGATGCCTCAACGTCGGTTTGCTGTATTTGGTCATCCGGTCGCCCATTCGCTGTCGCCAGCGATGCACAACGCGAATTTTCGCGCGCTGGGGCTGGATGCTGTCTACGAGCGGCGCGATGTCGTTGAGGTGGAGCTTGCCGCGAACCTGAGCGACTTCCGTTCGGGCGGCGTGAACTGCACCATTCCGCTGAAGCGGGCGGCGTACGACATCTGCGACCGTCTTGACGAATCGGCCCGGCGTTTTGGCGTGGTCAACACCCTTCGTTTCGACGCCGACGGCGGACTGACCGGCTTCAACACCGACGGCATCGGCTTTCTGCGCGATCTGGAGGAGTCGCTGGGCTGCTCGCCAGAAGGACGGTCGGTTCTGGTCTTTGGCTGCGGCGGCGCGGGTCGGGCAATCGCCATCACGTGCGCCTGCGCCGGCGCACGGACGGTGTCGCTCGCCAACCGCACACCCGAACGGATGACGGCACTCGCCACCGAACTGGCCGCTCTGGCGCCCGGCGTGCCGGTGCGGGTGGTTCCCTCCGACGTAACGGCGTGGACCGCGGCCTGCCGCGATGCGGAGCTGGTCGTGCAATGCACGTCGCTGGGGTTGCATGATGGCGATCCTTTTCCTCTGGGGGCCGACGCCTTTCATCGCGGGCAGAAGGTTTACGATCTGGTTTACACGACGCCGGTCACGCCGATCATGCGCGTCGCCCAGGCGGCTGGCGCGGCCGCGCAGAACGGCCTCGGCATGCTCGTCCATCAAGGGGCAGCATCGTTCACCCTCTGGACGGGGCTTCAGGCCGACGTGGCCGCCATGCGCGGGGCACTGACAACGGGGGCCGACCCGGGGACCGACTGAGGCAGGGTCTTCCATCCACCCGCTCGTCTGTCCCCGACGTTTGGATTTAGCGCGCCGCCCGCACCACAAACACCTTGTCGTTCAGTCGAACGCGCGATTCACAGGGGAGCGTGACCCAGGTGGCTCGCTCGGCACGGGTGCAGACCTCATCGTCACGGCGCATCGCGGTCACGGTCAGTTCGATAACGCCGGTGGTCGGGCCGTGGATTGCGAGCGCGTCGCCGATGGCGATGGGCTGGTCTTGGATCTGGATCTGGACCATGCGGGCTTTTCTGGGTGGAGATGTGAAAGGGGATACCATGCCGCTTGCAGGCCCCGACCGCGGCCCAGTCCGAGACGATGGCGGCGTCGATGAATGGCGCTGCCTCGCGCAGCGTCGCCTCCAGCTCCGGCAGTTCGGGCTCATAGACGATGGTATTGAGGGTGAGGTAGAGGCGAACGCCCCGCGCGCGGCAGCGCTGGGAGGCCTCTGGCAGGGTCGCGCGGGTGAAGTTACGGGTGGCCAGCCGCCGCATGTTGAGCGTGTCGAGGCCGAGGTAAACCGCATCTGCGCCCGCGTCCAGCGCGGTTTGCAGGCAGGTCATGTCACCGGCTGGCGCGAGAATTTCCGGGAGGCGTTTCATAATTGTGAAGGAGTATAGCGCAAACCCAGTGCGGACCGCAACGGCAGGCAAGCCGACAGCAGCAATTCTCATTCTCATTATGGTCGTCGATTTCGGTATCCAAATCGGTATCGCTATCGGGATCGAATTCCTTGCTTTCTCGTCGATTTCGGTCCCGATCCCGATTTGGATCCCGATAGCGGCTGTCATAATTAGAATTGCTGGGAGATACAAGATGCCGATTGACTCGTCACGGTAATATTGTACAATTGTCCGGTATTGATGGAGGAGGGACGCATGGACATTGTCATCGACACATCAGCCTTGCTGGCCGTCATTGTCGGCGAGCCAGAGCGCGACCGCATCGTCGGACTCACTGCTGGCCACACCCTTCTCGGTCCGGGAGCCATTCCGTGGGAAGTGGGGAATGCGTTCTCCGCAATGCTCAAGCGCCGCCGACTGACCTTGGCTGAAGCCCAGGAGGGGTTGCGGATATTTCACACGGTTCCCTTGCGCTACGTGAAGGTGGACATGGCCAATGTGCTCTCGCTGGCCCACCAAGCGGGATTGTATGCATACGACGCCTACTTCCTCGATTGCGCCTTTCGCCATGCGGCACCGCTGCTGACGCTGGATCAGGGGCTCAAACAAGCAGCCAAGAACATCGGTATCAGACTCCTGGAGGTGTGAAATGCAAGTTTATACGTACTCAGAAGCAAGACAGAAGCTGGCCAGCGTTCTCGACAAAGCGGAGTCGACGGGCAGCGTCATCATCCAGCGGCGGGACGGCAGGAGCTTCACCTTGGTTCCCCAGAAGTCGCCGGTCTCCCCTTTGGATGTTCCGTCGGTCGGAGCTCGGATCTCGACAGAGGAACTGGTGGATCTGGTGCGGGAAGAGAGAGGCCGAACAAGAGGGTGGAAGGCGCGTCGCTAGTCGACTCGTTTCGACCGCCGTGAAAAAACGCCGTGAAAAAACCACTACCCTTCGAAAACCGGGCTTGACTTTCGGCAACGGGTGCTCTATATTGCAGCGGCAACACGAGCACATCGGGCTGTCCTCTTCAAGGAGGCAGTTGCGATCCAACCTTCACAGATTGTGAGTTGATGGCGGCCCGCTTGGGCGGGGGGCTTATCGAAGCGCAAGGTCGGCAAAGGTCATGACACGACCGCGCTGGCCTTTTTTGTTATCCGTAAACTCCCGTTACAGCCAGAGGAGCCCGCAATGAACGAAAAGCCGATGCTACAATCACAGCTTCCCGAATACCCATTGCTGTCGCGCGGCAAGGTCAGGGATGTTTATGATCTGGGCAAAAATTTATTGATTGTCGCGACCGACAGGATCTCCTGCTTTGACGTGGTCTTGCCCACGCCTATTCCTGGCAAAGGGAGCGTGCTGACGCAGTTGTCCCGGTTCTGGTTCGACAAATTGGCGGACATCGTTCCGAACCACTATTGCGGGACCGAATTGTCTGTCATCCGCGACCCCGTTGCACGGGAATCGCTGGAGGGCCGTTCCATGATCGTCCGAAAAGCGAAGCCCCTGCCGATCGAAGCCATCGTTCGCGGCTACCTGAGCGGTTCGGCGTGGAAGGAATATGCCAGCACCGGCACCTTCCGTGGACTGAAGCTGCCGAGCGGCTTGCGTGAGTCCGATTGTTTGCCGGAGCCGTCTTACACCCCCTCGACCAAAGCCGCGCAGGGCCTCCACGACGAGAACATCACGTTCAACGAGACCCTTGCCTTACTCGGCGAAAAGATCGCACGAAAAGTTCGGGATGTGAGCCTGAATCTCTACAGTGCCGCAGCGGAAATAGCCCTCACGCATGGGGTGATCATCGCGGACACCAAATTTGAGTTTGGCCTGGTCGGCGACGAGTTAATTCTGATTGACGAGGTCCTGACTCCAGACTCATCCCGCTTCTGGCCAGCAGCGGGTTACAAACCGGGCACGGCACAGCCCAGCTTCGACAAGCAATTCGTCCGCGATTACCTCGAATCTCTGGGGTGGAACAAGCAGCCGCCCGCGCCGACCCTGCCCGGCGAAATTGTGGCTAAGACAACCGCGAAATATCGTGAAGCATTACGGCTGATCACCGGCGAGCCCAGCCAAAGTCGGCTCGCTTGAACAACGCATCCGAAGGAACGTACGCGTGAACTACAGAATATCCCACCGCGCGGCGACGCTGTCGTCGTCACTCACATTGGCCATTGACTCCAAAGCCAAGCAGATGAAAGCCGACGGTCTGGACGTCGTCGGGTTCGGAGCCGGCGAGCCCGATTTTGATACGCCGCAGCACATCAAGGATGCCGCCGTGTCTGCGCTGGCGGCAGGGTTCACCAAGTACACGCCCGCCAGCGGCACGCCGGAGTTGCGCGAGGCCATTGCGAATAAGTTCGCGCGTGGAAACGGGCTCACCTACAAACCGAACCAGATCATCGTCTCTTGCGGAGGCAAGCACTCCTGCTTCAACGTGATCATGGCGACGTGCCAGGAGGGCGATGAGGTCATTATTCCGGCGCCCTACTGGCTCAGCTATCCCGAAATGGTCAAGCTAGCCGGTGCCCGGTCGGTCGTGCTGGAAACGACTGACCGGTCCGAGTTCAAAGTCACACCGGATCAGTTACGCGCCGCCATTACCCCGCGCACCCGCCTGTTCATTCTCAATTCCCCGAGCAATCCGACCGGGACCGTCTACACGCCCGAAGAAATCAAGGCGCTCGGCGATGTCTGCGTGGAAACGGGCGTGCTCATTATGAGCGACGAGATCTACGAACACCTGTTGTATGACGGGGCCACGCACACCAGCGTGGCCTCATTCGGTCCGGCGCATTTCGAACACACCATCATCGTCCATGGGTTTGCGAAGGCGTGGAGCATGACGGGGTGGCGCCTGGGCTTCTGCGCCGCACCGGGGCCGATCGCCAAGGCCATTGACGCCGTCCAGAGCCACAGCACGAGCAACCCGACCAGTTTCGCGCAGAAGGGCGCGGTTGCCGCGCTGCAGGGTCCGCAAGATCACCTCCCGAAATGGCTGGCGGAATTCGACAAACGCCGCCGGTATGCGCACCAGCGGCTCAACGCCATTCCGGGCATCACCTGCTGCAACGCGAAGGGCGCCTTCTACCTGTTTCCCAACATCTCGGCGACCGGGCTCAGCTCCACGGCGTTCTGCGCCCGGTTGTTGGAGCAGGAGAAAGTCGCCGCCGTGCCGGGCATCGCCTTCGGTGCCGACGACTATGTCCGCATCAGTTACGCCACGGGACTGAGCACGATTGAAAAGGGATTGGAGCGCATGGACCGGTTTGTCAGGAGCCTGTCCTAGCGGTCACGCGGGAAAATTCGTCATGAGCCAAACGGCGCGAATCGAACTCGACGGCAAACACATTGACCTCCCGGTCGTCATCGGAACCGAGGGGGAGCGAGCCGTCGACATTGCCACATTGCGCGACAGCTCGGGTGCGATCACGCTCGATGGCGGATACGCCAACACGGGGTCCTGCACCAGCCGAATCACATTCATCGACGGCGACAAGGGCATCTTGCGCTACCGCGGGATACCCATCGAGGAGTTGGCCAAGCATTCCACCTTTGTGGAAACGGCGTATCTGCTGATCTACGGGAAGCTGCCCGCTGCGGCGGAACTCCAGCGTTTTTCGAATCTGCTGACGCAGAACGAAAACCTGCATGAGGCCATGAAGTACCATTTCGAGGGATTCCCCTCAAACGCCCATCCCATGGCCATCTTGTCGACGATGATCAATGCGAGCAGTTGCTTCTACCCGGGCCTGTCCATCGGTCATCCGACGGCCCCTTTCTTCGACCTCCATGCCGCCCGGCTCATTTCGCAAGTGCGCACCATCGCCGCGTTCTCTTACCGCAAGTCACGCGGAATGCCGATCATTTATCCCAAGCCGTCTTTCAAGTACGTGGCCAACTTCCTGCACATGATGTTTTCAGACCCGTATGAGGACTACTTCTTAAAACCAGAGGTTCTGCGGGCGCTGGAGCTGATCCTCATTTTGCATGCCGACCATGAGCAGAACTGCTCGACCTCCACCGTGCGCATGGTGGCGTCCAGCCGGGCCAATCTGCTGGCCAGCGCGGCGGCGGGTGTGAGTGCCTTGTGGGGTCCGCTGCACGGGGGCGCCAACCAGGCAGTCATCGAGATGCTGGAGGACATCCACGCCTCCGGAGACGACGGGTCGCGTTTTATCGCCGCCGCCAAGGACAAGACAAGCGGGAAACGGCTTATGGGCTTTGGCCACCGCATCTATCGGCACTATGACCCGCGTGCCGCGCTGATCAAGAGGGCCTGCGACGACCTGCTCCAGGCGCTTCGGATCACGGACCCGCTGCTGGACATCGCCCAGCGGCTGGAGGCGAGCGCCTTGCAGGATCCGTATTTCATCGAGCGCAAGCTGTATCCGAATGTTGATTTCTACAGCGGTATTATCATGCGGGCCATCGGTATCCCGACGGAAATGTTCACGGTCGTTTTTGCCATGGGGCGCATGCCGGGGTGGATCGCCAACTACAAGGAAATCATGGACGAGCCGGGAACGCGCATCTACCGGCCCCGCCAAATCTACATGGGGCCCACGCTGAACCCCTACGTGAGATTGGAGGAACGGTCGTGACCGCTGTCAATCCGCCTCTTGGCGCGCTTCCTTCGGGACAGCCGGCGGTGTTTCTCGACCGCGACGGCACCCTGATCGAAGATCGCGGATACTTGCGCGATCCGCGCGAGGTCGTGTTTTACGACGAGACGGTGGAGTCTCTCAGACGACTTCAGGCACATGTTCGACTGTTCATTGTCACGAACCAGTCCGGGGTGGGGAAAGGCCTCGTCACGGCTGCTGAGGCGGATCGGGTCAACGCCTTCGTGGTGGACCATCTGCGCCAAAAGGGGGTGCTCGTCACGGCGCTCTACTGCTGCCCGCACCAACGCGAGGACGGGTGCGACTGCATCAAGCCCAAGCCGTTCTTTCTGGAAGCGGCTGCACGCGATTTCGGCCTTGATTTACGCCGTTCATTTGTCGTCGGCGACCACCCCTGCGACATCGAGCTGGCCCTCGGTGTCGGGGCCCAGGGTCTCCATGTTCTGACCGGTCATGGGCTGAAACACAGACATGAAATCCCAGCGGGCGGGATCACGGTGCCGGGAATTCGCGAGGCTGCCGAGTGGGTGCTGGCATGCCTTGAGATGTGGCGGCAGGAGAGGAGGAGTCCCGGACTGCTCCACAGCGCGGCCGAGCTGTTGCGCCGCGGCGGCATTGTCGCATTTCCCACCGAGACGGTGTATGGACTGGGAGCCGTGGTGTTTGATGAAAAAGCAGTCGCGCGTGTTTTTGAGGCCAAGCAACGCCCGCGTTTCGACCCGCTGATTGTCCACGTCAACAGCGTGGAGCACGTGGAACGCTTGACCGAGCGAGTCCCTCCTGAAGCGCACGCGCTGATCGCCCGATTCTGGCCCGGCCCGCTGACCTTGATTTTGCCCAAGGCGGCAAGCGTGCCCGATCTGGTCACTGCGGGGCTGCCGACGGTCGCCGTGCGCATGCCCCGGCATCCGATGGCGCTGGAACTGATTCGGCAAACCAGTCTGCCGATTGCCGCACCCAGCGCCAATCCGTTTGGGCACACCAGCCCCACGACCGCAGACCATGTGCGGGGATCTTTGGGCGGGCGCATCGACCTTGTGCTGGATGGCGGGACCTGCTCGGTCGGGATTGAATCCACCATCCTCTCTTTTTGTGACGGGCCTCCGGTCCTGTTGCGTCTCGGCGGTGTGCCGGTTGAGGACATCGAAGCGCTCATCGGGGCGGTGGCCAAGACGCCTTTGGCGAGCCAGAAGACGGTGCTTTCGCCCGGCATGCTGCCCCGGCACTACGCGCCTCGTACGCGGTTTCACGTCCTGAGTGGGCCGGAATCCGGGTGCGCGCATGCCGGGGAGAGGACGGGGCTTCTGGCATTCAAGAACACGTCTCGCGCCGGCCCGTTTGCCGCCATAGAATACCTTTCGGAAAACGGAGACCTGCGCGAGGCCGCCGCGAACCTCTTTGGCGCCATGCGCCGGCTGGATGAGCAGGGATTGGATTGGATTGTCGCTGAACCTGTGCCCAACGTGGGGCTGGGTCGCGCGATCAATGATCGGCTCTGTCGCGCGGCGGGAATCGAACAGGCATAAGCACAAGCAGAGTAAACAAAGAAAGGAGAGGTCCACATGCAGACTGAGACAGCACCGTTGGTATCGATCGTCATGGGAAGCAAGTCCGATTTGGAGACACTGAAAGAGGCTTCGGACATTCTCTCTGGGTTTGGTCTCTCGCACGAAATGCGGGTGATTTCAGCCCACCGGACGCCGGAAATAGCACGGACGTACGCGCTTTCCGCCGAAACGCGCGGCGTGCGAATCATCATCGCGGGCGCGGGAAAGGCAGCCCACTTGGCCGGTGTGCTCGCCTCCATGACCCCGTTACCGGTCATTGGAGTGCCGATGACAACCAGCGACCTCGGCGGTCTGGATTCACTGCTGTCCATGGTCCAGATGCCCGTCGGCATTCCGGTCGCGACAGTGACCATCGGCAAGACGGGGGCGAAGAACGCGGCGTTGCTGGCTGTCGCGATCCTCGCGCTGACAGACACCGCGTTGCGTGCCCGCCTGATCGAGTACCGCAAAAACATGTCGGACGAAGTTGAGCAAGCCGACCAGGCGCTCGTAGCGGCAAAACGCCCCCAAGGCGTCGCATGACACTGGAGACCGCGTTGAGCCGCGTTGACGCGCGAAGGCCGTCTCGAATGAACGGAGTCGAGGAGAAACACTGGGAGGCTGCACATGAACAAGACCAAGCCCGCGTTATCGAACAAGACCAAGGGAGAGATCGAGTCTGAGATCTGCGAAGCCCTCATCAAGTTTGAGCGCGAGTACATGGGGCGCGGCCCGGAGGAAGCCCGCACCTATATTCTCGATGACCTGATCATCGTACGGCTGCGCGGTGTGCTCACTCCTGCGGAACGGCAGTTGGTGAAGAGTGAGGTCGCTGGCCACGGGCGCAGCTTAATCAAGCAAGTGCGCATGGAGCTTATCGAGAAGGCGCGGCCTCTGCTCGAAGTGCTGGTGCATGACATCACCGGGCAGCACGTCAAAAGTCTGCACACGGATATCAGCACAGCCACCGGCGAGCGTATCATCGTTTTTTCGCTCACGAGAACCTTTGCCTTTCAGGCCGCACCGAAGGCGTAGACCGTCCTAAAAGAACGGCCCAACAGGCCGTGTTGCCAAGCGGGTACATGAGGACGGTCGAAGAGTCTTAACGAACAAGGAGCACATATGAAGAAGATCATTCCTGAAGCGGCCGCCGCGAAGCGCCGCATACGCATCACCGACACCACGCTGCGTGACGCGCACCAGTCCTTATGGGCAACGCGCATGCGCACGGACGACATGCTTTCGATCGCCAGCGAGGTCGACAACGCGGGTTACTACTCGCTGGAGTGCTGGGGCGGGGCGACGTTCGACGTCTGCCTGCGGTTTCTGCGCGAGAACCCCTGGGAGCGGCTGCGCCAGCTCAAAGCGGCCTGCCCCAAGACGCCCTTGCAGATGCTGCTGCGCGGACAGAACATTCTGGGCTACAAAAACTACCCGGATGACGTGCTGGAGCGTTTCATCGCGCTTGCCTGCGAAAACGGCATGGACATTTTCAGGATCTTCGACGCGCTGAACGACACGCGCAATCTGGAGCAGGCGATCCAGTCGGTCAAGAAATACGGCGGCCACGCGCAGGGCACGATCTGTTACACCTACAGCCCGGTGCATACAGTCGAGAAGTTCGTTGCCATCGCCAAAGAGCAAGAGGCCATGGGTGTCGACACGCTGTGCATCAAGGACATGGCCGGTATTCTGACTCCGGGTGCCGCGACCGCCCTGATATCGGCGCTCGTCCAATCGGTCACGGTGCCGGTACAGGTTCACTCACACATGACCAGCGGCATGGCAGTCGCCATGTACCTCTCGGCAGTTAAGGCTGGCGCGGGCGCCATCGACACGGCAGTTTCGACCCTGTCGGGCTTTTCCTCACAGCCGCCCACCGAATCGCTGGTGGCGATTCTCGAGAGCGAGGGCTATGATACAGGCGTGAACCACGTGCGGGTGGCCAAAGCCAACGCCCATTTTAAGGCGCTCAAGAAGATGCGAGAGCCCTCGGTGGGTTTGGGCGAGTCGGTGGATGCGGACGTGCTGGAACATCACATCCCCGGCGGCATGATCTCCAACCTGCGGTCTCAGCTTCAGCAGCAAAACGCGCTGGACCGGCTGCCCGAAGTGCTGGAAGAGCTGCCGCGCACGCGTGCCGACATGGGCTATCCCCCGCTCGTCACGCCAACAAGCCAGATCGTTGGCGTTCAGGCCGTGCTGAACGTGTTGGCGGGGAAGCGCTACGAGATGGTGACGCAGGAGACGCGCGACTACGTGAAGGGTCTCTACGGCCGGTCGCCCGCACCGATCAACGAAAAGCTGGCCAAGCAGATTCTGAATGGCGAGGAGCCGGTGACCTGCCGTCCGGCGGATCTGCTGAAGCCGGGCCTGAGCGACGCGGTCGCCCGGCTCGACCCCAAGCTGGTCGAGAAAGAAGAGGACATCTTGTCGTATTGTCTTTTCCCCGAGGTGGCGCTGGGGTATTTCACGTGGCGGGCCAAGCCTGCGGATCAGCGGGACCCGATTCCGGCTGACCTCGAAGGAGCAAGCCAGAAGAAAGAGGTTGCCGGAGGGCAGAAGCCGGAGGCCGGCGGTCAGCAGGCTGCGGGTTCCGGAGAAACGCAGCGGTTTGCGGAGATCGGAAAGCTGGTCGTCGGGCTCGCGAGCCGTCTGGGATTGGGGGCCGGCAGCTTACCAGTCGCTTTGACTGACGTGCCTGTGCCCGCACCTGCCCCCAAGGCAGAAACGCCTCTCGTATCAGGGCCGACGATTAACGCCCCGCTCAGCGGCACGTTCTACCGTTCACCCGGACCAGGCAAACCGGAACTGGCGAAAGAAGGCGACAGCCTCCAGGCGGGCGATCCGCTCTGCATCGTCGAGGCCATGAAGCTCTTAAACCCCATCAATGCAGACAAGCCGTTAAAGGTGGTGAACTTTCTCGTCGGACACGGCGCGGTTGTGGTCAAGGGGCAGCCGCTGGCGACCGTTCAGTACTAGGGACGTGACACAGGGCGTCTGGAAAACCATGGGCCTTTGACCGGGATGGCTCACGCCAGTGAAAGTTCCCCGAAGCATTCCGGAAGGTGGAAGCTGAGGCGCGGGACCGGCGACCAGGAGGCCCAGTGGGGGTGTGAGGTGCGATCAGCGCACTTGTAGAAGTTGGCGCGCCAGGTCTGTCCGGAAAGGTCTCCGATCGGGCCGACGTAGGACTCCAAAAGAGAGACGGGGAACGACCAGCCGTTGCCCCAGTCGACGGGGTCGGTGATTTCCGGTTCTACGACTGCCGGTAGTGAATGCCAGATCGCCACCTGCCGGGCCCATACGGGGTCAACCGGCCGCCACTTCTTGAATCCGTCGGGTCCGAACGTGGGATCCTCAATGTAGGAGAGGTGGAGCGTGCCGCCGGCATTGACCTCGAAGTTGAAATAGCCCTGGCCCGGCTTGGGGCGGACAAAGAACTCCGTGCAACTATCGGTGCAGACCGGCCCCATGTACGCCGTCTGCACCGAGCGGACATAGCGGTCCTTCACGTGGAATCGCACGAACAGGTGCGTGCCGTTGTGCAGAACGCGGACGCGCACGTCCGGGCGGTGCGCGGTCGATTCCTCGCGGAAACAGCCCACGACAACCGCTTGGGCAGACGCCCAGGCCGCGCCATCAAAATCGGCGTCCAGCGCCGGAGCCCGATCCGTCTTCTGAACCGTGTAATGCATGTCTTGCAATCTCCTGTGATCAATCCATCGTGCGCACCGTGTAATCACGCCCGCCCAAGCCCAACTCGTGCAGGAACGCAATGACGGCATAGGGGTCTTTGCCGTGTATCTTCTCGAACAGATGGCCGCTCGCGCCCAGCGACCAGCCTGCGGGGAGCGAACCTGGAATCAGCTTCTCTTCCCGGATCATGTCCAGCGACGCCTGCTCGATCGCCACGATGTCCGATCCCGCGAGGATGCCGATGTCGGGGACGAGGTTGGGCGTGGTCATGCCCCAGCAATCGCAGAAGATCGTGATGTTCATCAGCAGGTTAATGAAGTAGCGGTTCTCGGGCTTAAAGCCGGCGAGCACGGCCTGAGTGGTCAGCGCCATGCCGCGCTGAAAATCGCGATAGCGGCCTCCCAGCATGCGGATGGCGTGTTCGGGGCAGATCAGCACGCAATGTTGGCAGAATTTGCAGTTGTGGTAGAAGACATCGAACCCGCCGTCTTCCGTGAAAGAAATAGCCCCATTTTCGCAATTCTCGGCGCACACGTTGCAGTGCGAACATTTTGCCCGGTCCCAGTCCAGGCCGCCCTCCAGAGCGTGGATGGCGCCGCGGCTCCGCTGGGAGACGCATCCCATGGACAGGTTTTTGGACGCGCCGCCGAAGCCACAAGCGCCGTGGCCCTTGATGTGCGAAAAATCGATCAGTGCCTCCGCGTCCGTGATCGCGGCCCCGATCTCGACCTCCCGGAATGCGCCGAACGGTGGCTGGATCGGCGTCAGGCGGACGTGGCGGTCATCGGGACCGCTGATGGAGACGAGCGGGCAGCCCACGGTCTCGGCCGTGTAGCCGCGCTCGGCGGCTGTGGCGACCGACCCCGGCGAATCGGCGATAAAGACCGCGCGCGCGCCGGCCGCCTTGATGCGGTCGATCAGCTTGCGGGTGAAGAATGGATGAATGGTGGTGAACCCGGTGCCGCCGCCCAGGTGCATCTTGACGCACACCCGCTTGCCGCCCGCGACAGACTCCAACGGCATGGCCGCCAGCAGACGCAGCCATTTCGCCCCGATGGAATTAACGGGCTCCAAATTTTTCGGAACATAGTCGGCAAACAGCAGTTCGCTCATCGGTGTGTCTCCTCGTGTGCGCCATCGGATCGGCGGTAAATGACCAGCCGGGTACGGCCGTAGGAGCGGTCGCGCAGCAGCTCCCAGTCGGGCACGTCCGGCACATCCATTCGCACGGGCTGCTCGGCGACAAACCAGCCGCCCGCGCGCACGACGTCGCCGGCCATCAAATCGCCCATCAGCGCCCCGAAGCCGATGGCCTGCGCGTCGGCGTAGGGCGGGTCGGCGAAGACGACGTCGGCGCGCAGATTGCGGCCCGGCCCCCGAACCCAGCGCCAGGCGTCCGCGCAGACGATCCGGCCGCCGGTCGCGCCGAGCGTGGAAAGATTTTCCGCCAGCACGCTGCAGTTGCGCCGGTCGGCCTCGACCCAGACGACCTCATCCGCGCCGCGGCTCAGCGCGTCAAACCCCACCGCCCCGGAGCCGGCGAACAAGTCGAGAAAGACCAGTCTCGGGAACGCGCCCGCGAGCATCGAGAACAGGGCTTCGCGCACCCGATCCTGCGTCGGGCGAACCGCCAGAGAGGGTGGCGCTTTCAGCTTGCGTCCGCAATGAATGCCGCCGGTGATCCGCATCGTTCATATCCTTTTTGCGGCATTACGAACCCTGTGAGCATGGGAGTCGGCCTCGACCTCCTCGGCATGGCGGCCGATGTTGATCAGGATGCCGATGGCCGTCAGGGTGGCCAGCATGTTGGTGCCGCCATAGCTCAGCAGCGGAAGAGCCAGGCCCTTGGTCGGCAGGGCGCCGATGACGACGCCCATGTTGAGCGCCGCCTGCAGCACGATCGACAGCGTCAGCCCGAAGGCGATGAGCCGGCCGAGCCGATCGGGGGCCTTGAAGGCGATCCAGATGCCGCACACCAGCAGGACGACGAACAGCAGGACGACGCCCAGCGTACCCACCAGCCCGAACTCCTCCCCGGTGATCGCGAAGATGAAATCGGTGTGAGCCTCCGGGAGGTAGAATTGTTTCTGCATGCTGTTGTTGATGCCAACGCCGGAAAAGCCGCCATTGACAAACGCGAGAATCGACTGCTTCATCTGGTGTGAGGCAGCGGAGCCGCTGTCGGCCCCCGCCAGCCAGGCCTCAATCCGACCCAGCCGCACCGGGTCCTGCCAGACCATCACGCCAATGCCCGCAGCCCCGAGGATGCCGCTGCCAATCAAATAGATCCAGCGTGTGCCTGCCGCAAACAGGATGGCACCTGCAAGGGCGGCGGTGACAGCCGTGGCGCCAAAGTCCGGCTCCAACATCATCAGGGTCAGCACGACGACAAGCGCGAGACATGGGTAGAGAAATCCTTTAAAAAACCGTTTCGCGTGCCAGGTGATGGAGTCCATCCAGACCGAAAACAGGATCACCACGCCGAGCTTGGCAAACTCGCTCGGTTGGAGCGAGAAGAAGGCGAGACGAATCCAGCGCCGGCTCCCGTTGACTTCGGATCCGATTCCGGGGATCAGCACCAAGACCAGCGCCAGCAGCAGGATCGTCCCCAGCGTGAGGTAAACCCCCCGCCGGCGCCAGACGTGGTAGTCAATCCGGGCCGCAACGATGGCACCGACCGATCCCACGAGGCACCAGACAATCTGACGGTAGGTGAAATAAAGCGGGTCACCATGGATCGATGCGCCGCGGACAGAACTGGCGCTGCCGACGCTGATCAGCCCGAAGAGGACCAGACCCAGGACCGCCATACACAATGCTGTCAAAACCCTGCGCATGGTCATCCACCCGCGGCATCGCCGAGACTCAAGGACCTCACGGCGTCGTCTGCTCGACCGGAATCTTGATAACCTTGCCGGCTTGCAGCTCATTTCCGGTCAGGTTGTTCAGGGTCTTGATCTCGTTGGGGCTCACCCCCCAGGCGATGGCGATCGCGTACACATCCTCGTTCTCCTTCACCGTGTAGAGGCGGAAGCTTTCGGGCGCGGCGGGCGCAACGGTCGGATTCACCACGGCCGGGGTCGCATCGCTCGGCGACTCAAGCGTGCTGGCCGGTTTCGGCGGGAGGGGGTTGGCGTTCGTTCCTGTGATGGCAGGCACGACGGGCGTCTCGGCCTTCACGGGCGGCGTCACGAGAGCGGCGGGCGCCTTGATGGCGGGGGCCTTCACGGCCGCAGGCTGGGTCGCCGAACTGGGTCCGGGGGTTTTGGTCGGATTGGCGATCTTCAGCGTCTGTCCTGCGCGGATGACGTCGGACGTGAGCATGTTGAGTTGCTTGATGTCGGCGATCTTCACGCCGTGCCGATGGGCGATGGTCGAGAGTGAATCGCCCGGCTGCACCTTGTACGAGATCGTCTTTCCAGCCGTGACCACAGCGGGAGCCTTCTTGACCGGAGCGCTGGAAACCGCCTTTTTGCTGGCAAGATTCACCTGGCCGGGAAGCTGAATCACCTGGCCGGGGCGGAGCTTATTGGCGTTGATATCCGGGTTGACTGCCGCGATGTCCTGCCAGCGCAGGTCGTACTGCGCGGCGATGAGCGAAAGGGTGTCGCCCTTGCCCACGGTGTAAGGCGTGGTGATCGGTCCGGCAGTCTGCAACCGCAACGGAGCGATGTCGGGGCTCACGTCAACAATCACGGGCGTGGTGTTCTGGGGGACCGCCTGGACCTCGGGCTGCTTGGAAGACCCCATCAAACCGCAACCCTGCATCAGACAGGCGCTGGCCAGCGCCGGGATAGCCCCTATCCACATCGTCCCATTCTGTCGCGTCACATTCATTGTTCGTCCTCCTGCTATCGGTCGAAGAGCCGCGCCGCGCACGCTGTCACCTGACGGGCCGCCTGCGCAAACCGTTCGCCGCGTTCGTGATAATTTTTAAATTGATCAAAGCTCGCCGTACCGGGCGAGAGCAACACGGTCTCGCCTGGCACCGCCTCGTCTGCCGCGCGCGCAACGGCTCGATCCATGGTCTCACAGATCTCGCACGATGCCACGCCGTGCCACGCCTCAGCCATCTGATGCGCGGATTCGCCAATAAGATATACCCTTCGGGTGTGTCTTGTCAGCAATTCTTTTACGCCTGATAAATCGGACTCTTTGAGGCGCCCGCCGGCGATCAACCGGACGGGTCGTCCGGCCATCGTGAGGGCCGCAGCCAGCGCGGCCAGGCTGGTCCCTTTGGAGTCGTCGACGTAGCGGACGCCCGCATGCTCCAGAACGGTCTGCATCCGGTGCGGGAGCGGCGCGAAGGCCCGCAGACCGGCCGCAGTCTCGGGCGCGCCCAGCCCGCACGCCGCCAGCGCCGCGCATCCGGCGGCTGCGGCCAGCCCCAGCACCGGGTTGTCGAACCACGTCCCCCCCAGGCCGACCACTCGTGCGTAAGGCCAGACGGTTGAGGTCACGGCATGACCCTCATAGCGCCAGTCGGCCGAGGGGTCCGCGCCGAATGTCATCGTGCGCGCGGCGGTGGCGACTGGACCATGGCGCGTCTCGTACCCTGCCGGGAGAAGGGCGACACCCTGCGGCGTCTGCAGGCGGAACAGCCGCTCTTTGATCCTCCGGTAGGCGTCGAACGTGCCGTGCCGGTCGAGGTGGTCCGGTTGGACGTTGAGCAGCACCGCCACGTCGGGCGCGAAGGTCCTGGTCCATTCGAGCTGAAACGAGCTGACCTCGACCACCGCCCACGCAAGGTCGGGCGTGTCCAGCGCGAGCGCGCACAGGGGGATTCCGTAATTGCCGCACGGTGCCGCGCGAACCCCCGCCGCGCACAGCGTTTCGGCGCACAGTTTGACCAGCGAACTTTTTCCCTTGCTGCCCGTCACCGCGAGGATGCGGCCCGGCCACTGACGCGCGCCGAGCTCGATCTCGGCGATCACCGGGATGCCGCGCGCTGCGCAGGCGGCCAGCCACGGGTGATTGGCCGCAAAGGCCGGGCTCACCACGCACAGATCGAAGGGGTCGCCGGGAAACAACCCGCCGCCGCCGCGGTAGGTCGCGCCGCAGGCGCTCAGCGCCTCGCGCGCCGCGACGGGCGCTGAGCCCTCGTCCAGCACCTGCGCCGACCCCCCGTGCGCGCAGACCATACGGGCGGCGGCCACGCCACTCACGCCCGCGCCCAGCACGGCGACGCGCGTGCCGGGCGCGATCATGTGTGTCGAACAGGGAGTCATAGCCGGCCTATCTTTCGGGTTAGACGCACGCGGGGCGGGCGTGTTCGCGGGCGGCGAATTCCCGGGCGAAGGTCCGGTAGGCCTGCGCGCCGCGGCTTGCGGGGTCGAAGGAGACGACGGGCTGGCCGAAACTGGGCGCTTCGCTGATCCGCACGTTGCGGGGAATGACCGTCTGATAGACCGCGTCGCCGAAATGGGTGCGCACCTCCTGCACCACATCGCCGGCCAGGTTGGTGCGGCCGTCGAACATGGTCATGAGGATGCCCTGCAGGCGCAGGGCGGGGTTGACGCCGCTGCTCTGCAGGCGATTGACGAGGTTGGTGATCACACTCAGCCCCTCCATCGCGTAATATTCGCACTGCATGGGCACGAGCACCCCGTCGGCGGCGGCCAGCGACGAGGTCATCAGAATGCCCAGCGAGGGGGGGCAGTCCAGAAGGATGTGGTCAAACACGCAGGACTCCAGCACGCGGACGATCACCTTGCGCACGGCCTGCAGGTGGTCGCCCATGCGGGCGATTTCGATCTCGGCGCCGGCCAAATCGAGCTCGGAGGGGATGATGTTCACCCTCTCATACGGGGTTGGCTGGATGATGTCGGCCACATCGGCCGCGCCGGTCAGCACCGGATAGAGGCTCACGCCCGGCTGCAACGGCACGCCCAGACCGCTCGTGGCGTTGGCTTGCGGGTCGAGGTCGATCAGCAGAACCGTCTGACCGTCCAGCGCCAGAGACGCCGCCAGATTGACCACGGTCGTGGTCTTGCCCACGCCGCCCTTCTGGTTGGCCACCGCGATCACCCGCGCCCGCCTGCCGGGCGTCGTCTGCGCTTCGCTCATTCGCCCCTCCGCCGGACCAAGGAGAAGAATCGGTCCTGATAGTGTTCGAACACCCCTTTATCCTGCAGCAGCTTGCCAAGCTGCTTGACCCGCGTGGCATCCTTCTCGGCGGCGGCGAAGGCCGTGTCGATCTCCTCCCGCACCGCCATCGGAATCCCGTCGCGCATCTCGAACAGATGGCGTTCACTCAACTCGCGGATGTTGGCCTGGGCGGAATTCTGCACCGTCTGCCAGAAGAGCCGGATCAGGCAGACATCCCACGGCGTGTCCACGCCCTTGATCACGGCGCAGAAGGGATCCTTGCGGTCGGCCGCGGCTTCCTTGACCCGTCCCAAGACGTTCTCCAGGCTGTCGGTCACCACCTGTTCGCTGAACGCCTCCTGTTTGAGCGTGTAGCCGTAGCGGAGCACCCGCACCTGATCCTCGTGCTCGCGCAACCACTCCAGATACTGCTCCGCCTGTTCGCCAAAACCCTCCAGGACCATGCGCGAATAGGCCTCCGGCGTGATGATCTGCGGCCGCATGGCCTGCATCCGCCCCTCGCGCACACGCACTTGTCCCACCGAGTCCATCAGCTCGCTGACCAGCGTGTAGTTGATCAGCGTGTTGCCGAACGTTTCGAGGTGGCGCGTGGGCAGCACGAGGAGTTCGGTGTTGTTCACCGCATACCAGAAATCAAAGTGTGTAGGTTTTCTGCTCATGACAATTGGGGAACAGGATACCGGATTTCGGGCCGCGCCGCCACAAGCAAATCGGAGGGGTTTCAACGGGGTTGAATTCGCAGGATGAGACCGGACACCTCCCGCCGAGACATGCGCCACCGTGAAACAGGTGACTTCTCTCTTGCAAACACCCCGGAGGGGTTTTGCAAGGGGCTCTTAAAACGGGAGATTAAGACTACGCGCACAGTTTGCCTGTCCCCGACCCGTTCTCGCCAGCGACGATAGCGTGGAGCCTTCTTGTTCGACGGTCAAGTCTTCCATCTTGAAAGTATCAATCGGACACAGAACACGAGCACGATGAAATGGTCGAGAAGCAGAAAAGCCATGAGTGCGACCGCGCGTCTCGCCCGTGTGTTTGAGCGCAAGACGGACGCCGCGATGGCCAGAGCAACCAGGAGGCAAAGAAAGAAAGGGTAGAACACGGCAGACACCATTGTTCGGAAAGGCCGAGCGGGGACTTCGACCCATTCGATTGTGTCGGCAAAGAAGACGCCGCTGCGGGGGATAGAATCAGGATTCTTGGGAACCAGCGTGGTCTCCACGAACTCGCTTCGGGACCAGATGAATGCGGTGCTGACCAAGAGCATGACGGTGACGACGACAGAAAAGCACAGTGCGGTACGCCAGAGGATCTCCGACCGGCGGTGAGATCGTTCATTCATCAGCTCGTCGAATAGGGGCGCTGTGCAGTGTGCATTCATAATACACATGTACCGATGACGCAGCACGGTCGTCTTGCCGGTCTGCCGCGCACCGCTCAATACGACAACACGGAAAGACTTGACCGCCCCCTGATGCGGGATGAGAGTGTTCGCTCTTTGAACACGCTTGTAGATTAATACCTATGGTATACAAATGCAAGCACAAACAGCAGCAATTCTGAATCGCATTGAATGACCGATTTCCAAGCGTGACACGGCGGCCAGCCAGTGATAAACTCAGACATTGGGAAATGTGATATGCCAACGATATTGATGATTCTCGGATGGCGGTTCTACTTCTACGCGAATGAGGGGAATGAACCGATTCATGTGCATTGCAAGAAAGGCGACGCAGAGGCGAAGTATTGGCTCGATCCCGACAGCTTCGAGGCGATCGAGGCGCATGCTTACAACATGAGCCCTGCCGACAAGCGGGCCGCGCGCCGGATCATCTTCGATCACTTTGACTACATTGTTAACCAGTGGAACGACTTTCAGGAGACACGGAATGGATAAGGCGCATGACGTACGAAACGTGTCGGTTTCGGGAAGCCTGCTGCATCTCGATGTCGATGGTAGGCCCTACGAGATTGATCTGACTGAACAGTCGCGCCGTCTGGCGCGTGCGACTCAATGTCAGAGAGAACGACTTGAGGTCTCTCCGTCCGGCTACGGACTTCACTGGCCGGATATCGACGAGGATTTGTCTATTGATGGATTGATCGGGGTTGAGCACTCGAACCCTGTGCTTGCGACCCATGCCTGAAAGCCGCCGAACAACGGCGTCGTCCGTACGCAGTGAACCGCGCCGCACACGCCGAGCGTTCTTTGAATCACCGTTTCCGCGCGCGGGCTTCGGCTTCGCGGTAGCTGTGGCGGAAGAACGCCGTCCAGACCCGCAGCAGCTCCTCGCGCCGGACCGTGTTGAGGGTGCCGATGGCCGACGCCCAGGTGAGCGGTTCGGGCGTGTCGGGCATCCGCAGGAGCAGGGCCATCGCCTCGGGCGCGGCATCCGGGCCGCCGGCATCGCAGATCGCGCGCCACGCCGCCCGCAGCTCATCGCCGGAATCCAGGCACATCGCCCGGACCAAATCGCGCTGAATGCCGAAGTGCCGGCCAGTCCAGCGGGGCTGGTAGGCGAACCGCGCGGCCAGCGCATAGGCGTCGACATCCGGATCGGTCAGGTCGTCGGTGGTGTAGGCCCGGTGCGCCTCGCAGGCCGCCTGCCCCGCAGAATCGTTGGAGGGATAGAACGCCCGCCCGATCGGCAGCCGACACAATGCAAACCGCCGGGGTCCGCCCGGCGTGCCGGGACGGTAGTTCCATAGCTTCTGGCCGTCGGGGCTCATCGCGTAGATCAGGAACCGGAGCGCCAGCTGCGGGTGTGGCGCGCCGCGCAGGATGCCCACCGGGTCGGCGCTGACGCTCGATCCGCCGCGCGGCGTCACATAGACCAGTCGCGCCGCGCCGTCGGGGGCCCTGGCCGACTCGGCCTGAAACCGCCCGTAGAAGTCGATCGCGATCCCCGCTGCGGCGATGCCGTCGCCCACGTCGATCGGCACCTTGCCCGCGCCGTCGGTGAAGTAACGCGCATTCGCCCCGATCAGTCGAACGAGGTTCACGCCTCGGATCCATCCAAGCGCGACCGCCTCCGAATAGGCGGCCGGCACCCCCTCGGGCATCACGCCCGGCGGGAGGCGCGCCGCCGCGATCTGCCGCTCAAACGCGCGCACCTTCTCGGCATCGAAGCCGGCCGCCGCCACCGCCTGTCCGCATTGCTCCTGGATGATCATCTCAAACGCCTTGGCCACGCTGCCGCTCTTGGTCGGATCGGTCACGCCGATCTGGCCCAAATAGCGGGGGTCGGCGAGATCGCGCCACACCCGGGGCGGCGATGCGATGCCCAGATCGCGCAACCGGTCCGGGTTGTAGCAGATGCCAAACGTGCTCAGCACCGTGCCCAGATAGACGTCGGTCCACCACGTCTCGCCGCCCGCCTC
Organism: Lentisphaerota bacterium; assembly: GCA_016873675.1. NCBI lineage: Bacteria > Pseudomonadati > Lentisphaerota > Lentisphaerota bacterium. Next base: position 24,837 of record VGWG01000035.1, read on the forward strand.
TTGCGGAATGTCCCGCAGCAGCGCGTAAAGTTCCGCCGCCTCGCCCGCATCCGCGTCGGGACCGCCGGGCTTCCACAACGGCACGGTGATCCCCTGCGCCGCCGCGCGGCCGTGGTCGAACGTGCCGCCTCCGAAAAACACGTCGATCCCACTGCTGGCCTGAGTGCTGCTGGCGTATTGCGAGACCAGATAGCGCATGATCTCGGTCGTCCCGCCGATCACCCGCCAGTCCACCTTGACGGGGACACCATACTGCGCCTGATGCCACGCGCTAAAGCCAGCGCCGAACTCCTGCCGGATCGCCTCGTTATGCGGCGAGATCACCACCAGCACCGGGTGGCCGGGCCGCCACTCCGAGCGTTCCGCCTGGCGGCTGAAGATGAACGGCAGCGCCACGACACTCACAGCGGCCAGAACGACCAGCAGATTCTTCATGCGCGTGCCGCCTCCCCGAGCGCCGCCTCGGCGGGCAACACGATCACCTGTTCCGGGTCGGCCCAGATGGCCGTTTCATTCGTCGCGACGGGCTGGCGCGGATTCAGTTCGAACGCGCGGATCTCCCACGCGCCGGCCTCGGTCGCCAGAGTCAGTTCATGCTGGGCCATTTCGCCCTGATAGACCGTGCTCAGCAGGCGGCCGTTGAAGGTGTTGGGACAATCGGACGGCGGACGGTCGAAGCGGAAAGACTCGGGCCGGATGCAGAGACGGACCGCCGCGCCCGGCCGGGGTGCATCGGCAGTGGCCGAAGCGGCCAGCAGCCCCGCCGATGTGCGGATGCGCAGGATCGTCCCCTCGTCGCGCAGCACGGTGCCGTCAATGAAGTTCCCCTCGCCGATGAAACCCGCGACAAAGGCGTTGACCGGATGCCGGTAGACCTCGGCCGGGGTGCCGGTCTGCTCAATCCGCCCGTTGCGCATCACGGCCAACCGGTCGGCGATCGACAACGCCTCCTTCTGATCGTGCGTCACATACACGGCCGTCAGCCCGGCCTGCTTGCAGATGCGCCGGATATCCGTCCGCATCTCCAGCCGCAGCTTCGCGTCGAGGTTGGAGAGCGGCTCATCGAGCAGCAGGCACTGCGGTTCGACGACCAGCGCTCGGGCGAGCGCCACCCGCTGCTGCTGGCCGCCTGAAAGCTGGTTGGGACGGGCCTGCGCGCGGTCGAGCAGATGCACCCGGTCCAGGGCGTCCAGCGTCCGCCGCCGCACCTCCGCCGGGCCAGCCTGGCGCATCTCCAGTCCGAAGGCGACATTCTCGAAGAGGGTCAGGTGCGGCCACAACGCATAACTCTGGAACACCATCCCCGTGTCGCGCAGATACGGCGGCAGGTTGGTCACGTCACGCCCGCCCATGGCGACCGACCCCGTTTCGGGGATGCAGAAGCCGGCGAGGCACCGCAGCAGCGTCGTCTTGCCGCACCCGCTCGGGCCAAGGAGGAAGAAAAGCTCGCCCGCGTCCACCTCCAGCGACACGCCGTCCAGCGCCCGGACGGAACCGAACCGCTTGACCACCTGATGAATGCGAATCGGAACAGCCATACCCACACTCCGCGCCCAGTTCTGAACTATGCCTGATGAAAGAACCCCAGTATAGCGGCCGTGGCTGCCCAGGTAAACACTTCGATTATGTTTGCATTGATGGGGGTGTTCCCCGTAACATACAGGCCGTCACCCAGAGACGAACCCCAAGGAACGGCAACCATGAGCGACATCCAGAAAACCGCGAACCCTGCAGCGACCGCCAAACCGGCCCGGCCCATTCCCGAAAATCTTCCCGAGGAGCTTCTCCCTGTCTACGACTGGTGGCATGCCCAGGGGAAACAGACCGTTTATCTGGCGGTGCTGGTTCTGGCCCTCATCGGCGCGGGTCTGGTTCTCAATCAGAGCCGGAAGGCCAAGGTACTCCAGGCGGCCGAACGGCTCCTGTCGGCCCAATCCACCGAGGAACTGGAAGCGCTGGGTCGCCAGTACGGCCGCACCGGGGCGGCGTCCTGTCCCATCT